>JABCYT010000384.1 GCA_013290035.1 Alphaproteobacteria bacterium | reverse complement strand
TGCGGTCGCGGCCGAACATCTCGACATAGGCCAGCAGATGGTGGCCGAAGGTGATGGGCTGCGCCGTCTGCAGGTGGGTGAAGCCCGGCATGATGGTCGCGGCATATTGCTCGGCGCGGTCGATCAAGGCCGCCTGCAAATCGCGCAACATCGGCTCCAGGCGGTCGATCGTGTCGCGTACCCACAGCCTGACGTCGAGCGCGATCTGGTCGTTGCGCGAGCGCGCGGTGTGCAGGCGGCCGCCGGCCGGGCCGATCAGCGCCGTCAGACGCGCCTCGACGTTGAAATGGATGTCCTCGAGCTTGGTCGAGAACTTGAAGCGGCCCGACTCGATCTCCTCGCGCACCTTGATCAGGCCGCGCCTGATGGCACGCCCGTCCTTCGCCGTCAGGATTCCCCGAGCGACCAGCATGTCGCTATGGGCCAGCGAGCCCGCGATGTCCTGCGCGTAGAGCCGGCGGTCGAAGCCGATGGAGGCGTTGATCTTCTCCATGATTTCCGCCGGGCCAAGCTTGTAGCGGCCGCCCCACATCGTGTTGGAGCGGCTCTTCGCCACTCGCGCAGTCGTGTTCTTCCGTGCCATGAATATGAGCCATTGATCCTTTAGGAACGCGGCTTATGGCATATCCCGACCGAGATTTCCTCCCCGGCCGGCGGGTCGTTCTCGCCGGCGCGGCAGCCGCCTTCGCCCTGCCCGCAGCGGCGTGGGCCGAGATACCGAAGAGCCTGGTCACGGGCACCATGGCGCGCTTCAAGCCGGCGCGTCCGCCCAAGCCCATGCCCGATCTCGAATTCCTCGATGCCGACGACAAACCGCTGCGGCTCGCCAACCTCACCGGCAAGGCGCGGCTGATCAACCTGTGGGCGACCTGGTGCGCGCCCTGCGTGAAAGAGATGCCGAGCCTCGACCGGCTGCAGGCGGCGTTACCCCGGGACAAGTTCGTCGTGCTGCCGATCTCGCTCGACGGGCCATCAAAGGCCAAGGTCGCGCCCTTCTACAAGAAGCAGGATCTCACCAATCTCGGCATCTATTACGACAAGGGCCGTAAGGCGATGTCGGTGCTCGATGTCTCGCTGCTGCCGACATCGATCCTGGTCGATCCCGCCGGCCGCGAGCTGGGGCGAATCGAGGGCGACGCCGACTGGGACACGCCGGAGGGGATCGCGCTCATGCAAGCCGCCATCGCCAACAAAAGCTAGCGGGAGCGATCCCTTGGTGGCGCCGACGCGCTCGGGCTTCTAGGGAAAGCTGGGGTCGCCGTAGGGATAGAATTTCTTCAGATCGACATTCTGGTAGGGCAGCCCGTCCAGCCGCACCGTGCCGAGGAACGGCTCGACCGGTTCGACCAGGAGGATGGTCTTGGCGAAGCCGCTGTCGTCGAAGCCACGGCGGAAATGGACGCGCGACTTGATGGCGATCACCTTGAAGGCGGCGACGTCGAAGCCCAGCGCATTGAGCGGCAATGGCTCCATGACCTGCACCAGGTAGCGGCTGATCACCAGCACGTTGTTGCGGCCGAATTTCACCACGACCCAGAGCTGGCCATAGCCTTCGACCGCGTTCAGCACCGTGCCCTGGATGCGCACCGGCGCGCCGGCCGATTCGTCGGCCAGGCCGCCTACTTCCATGTCGAAAGCATCGCCCGCTTTCACGCCCTGGGCCTTGAGCGCATCGCTCACCTTGGCGTCGGCGATCGTGGCGATCAGCACATCAGAAAGATCCTGCGCCATGATCTCCCTCAGGATCCAGGTCGCCGAGCCCGAGCGATCGCTGTGATCGGCCAGCACCACCGGCGTCGCGCCCCGCGCCACCGCCTGCTTCGCCAGCGTCACGCCCTGCGGGATGGTGTGGACGGTGGTCGAGCCGAGCAGCGCCTCGCGCCGGCGCCAGGCGGCCGACGCCATGTCGTCGGCGACCTTGCGCGCCAGGGCGGCATCGCCGTTCGTCATGACCTGGAACGTCATGCCGACATCTGGCACGTCGGCGAATGGAAAGCCGAAGAAGAAGTTCACGTAAACATCGGGTTCACGCGCCTCCCAGGTAAGCGCGCGCTGGACCAGATCCATCCACGGCGAGGCGCCGGTCCATTGCAGGACGGTTGGCGAAATGATCGGCACGCGCAGCGTGACGGTGGACGGCGCGTAGTCGCCACGGATCGCCCGCACCAGCATGCGCGCCGCGCGTTCGCCCTGCAGGTAGCTGTCGTAGTGCGGGAAGTATTTGACCGTGAACGCCATGTCAGCGTGCTGCAGGAACGCCTCGTCCTCGTTGCCGTGCGGGTCGAAGGTGCCGACGATGAAGGCGCCGGGGCCCACGACCGCGCGCACTCGCCGCGCCAGCTCCGCTTCGGGCCGCGGCACGCCGCGCACGCCCATGGCGCCGTGCAGGCAGAGATAGACGCCGTCGAACTGTCCCTGGGCTTCGAGCTCCGAGATCATCTTGCCGACGAAGGTCTCGTAGGCTTCCTCGGTGACCCAGCCCGAGCCCGTTCCGGTCTTGGGCCACAGCGGCGATTCGATGCCGACCAGCTCGACCTCGTCGTACTCGCGCGCCATTTTCACGAAGCCGCCCATGTAGGATTTGCGGTCGTGGGCGAGCAGCGCTTCGCCCTTGGCCGGCGACCCCGGATAGATGAAATCGGCGAGCGTGGTGTCGTTCTTCAGGAACGTCACGGTCTCATGGGAGAAATGCAGGACGGCGATCCGGATCGGCTTGCGGCTCACGGGCGGTTTTTTCCTTGCATCGAGGCTGTGGCGCGCGAAGTCTCGCAAGAGATCAGGGAGGAAACAAATGACAAACCGCGTCATCGACGCGGATGGGCACATCTGCGAGCCGCCCGCCGTGTGGAACGACTACGTCGAGAAGCGCTACCGCGCCGACACGATCCGGGTCGAGCGCGACGCCGAGGGGCGCGACTGGGTGTCGATCAATGGCGCGATGCGGCGCAACCTCCGGCCCGCGGCGGCCTGCGTGCCGTGGGGCATGGACGATCCCAACAACGTGCCGACCTGGGAGGACATCCTGCCCGGCTCCTACGACGGCGGCGCCCGCGCCACGGTGCTGGAGGAGGAAGGCATCGAACGCGCCCTGCTCTTTCCCTCGCTCCATCTTCTGGCCGGCGACATCGAGGATCCGGCGGTCGCGGCCGCGACCTGCCACGGCTATAATGAATGGATCGCCGACATGTGCCGTGACGGTCGCGGCAAGCTGTCAGCCGTCGGCATCGTGCCGCTGCAGAGCGCCGAAGCCGCCGCGCGCGAAGCCCTGCATATCGCCCGCCTGGGACTGAAAGGCGTCTGCTTCCGCCCCGAGCGTTACAAGGGCCTCGCCCTCTACGACGAGTCGCTGCGGCCGTTCTGGCAGACCGTCGCCGGCAACGGCCTGTTCGCCGCCGTGCATGGCAGCTTCGGCGCGCTGATGCCGAGCTTCGCCACCGGCCGCTACGACAATCTGTTCTTCAGCCACATGATCTGCCATCCGTTCGAGCAGATGGCGGCCTGTCTCGACATCGTGGCCGGCGGCGTGCTCGAGCGTCATCCGGACCTGCGCGTCGCCTTCCTCGAATCGGGACTGGGCTGGCTGGAATACTGGCTCGACCGGCTGGACGGCCACTTCGACTCGATGCGCCAGCACGTGCCGTGGCTCAAGCGCCGGCCGACCGAGCTGTTCTGCGAGCAGTGCTTCATCTCGATTGAATCGGACGAGGCGCACCGCCTGCCACGCCTCGGCGAAATGGGCCTCGAAGGCTGCGTATTCTGGGGCGCCGACTATCCCCACTACGATTGCACCTACCCCGGCGCAGTGAAGGAGCTGGAGGAGAACCTGGCCCCTCTGCCGCCGACGCTTGCCGACGGCGTGCGCTGGCGGACGGCGGAGCGTTTTCTCGGACTGAACTAGATCGGCGGATCAGCCGCCGACCTGGCATTCCTTGTTCATCTCCTTGCAGATGCGCAGCACGGCCTGCACCACGCGCGAGGCCGTCGAATCCTCGCCCGGGCCGGCGTGGCCCGCGATCAGGAGCTGGGAGACGTCGTCGCTGAAGGAAACGACGTTCAAGGTGGCCATGCGGTCGCCCTCGGCGATCTGGAACCGACGCTGCGCCGGATCCTGCATCACGACACGCACCGCGGTGTTCTTGCGGGCCATCTCGAGCGCCGTCGCGAAGACCTTGTCGGCGGGAGCCTCGAGGATGACGGTGGCGAAGTCGTAGCCCGGCCGGCCGCCTGGCTGGTTTTCTTCCCTCATGTGCTGGATGCGCCCCAGTGCCTTGCGGGCGACGAACACCCACTGCGCGTGAGCCGGAGCGAGCGGCACGACCGTCGACACGAGCGTGCCCAGAACGGCCAGGATCGGAACGAGGCGTATTGCTTTCTTTACCATGGGCTGACTCTCCGTCCTGTAGCGCGCGGCAAGGGCCCTTGGGTCCCGCGCCACCGGTACGGCCGATATATTATGAGTATTGCTCAGATTTCGTACTCGCCTTTTATCGCTGCCGAGTAAACCGGGACGGCGATCTCAAGCTCTTGAGATAAAAGGGCAAATCGCGCCGCACTGCGGCCGGGCTGCGACTGTCGACGCGACCGGCTCAGATTCTCCCGAGCGCCTGCGCGCTATCGCGTCGGAACCGGCCGTTCG
>JABCYT010000383.1 GCA_013290035.1 Alphaproteobacteria bacterium | reverse complement strand
CCTCGCGGCGTGGATCGAACGCATGCCGCTGTTGCGCAACGAGCCGGACATACGCGCGACCTACTTCAACGCCGACAGCTCGCCCAAGAAAGTCGGCGAGCGGGTCAGCAATCCCGCGCTCGCCGAGACCATGCAGCTGATCGCCGATCAAGGCGTGCAGGCTTTCTACCAGGGCGCCATCGCGGTCGAGATGGTGGCGCGCGTGCATGATCATGTGCGGCCCGGTACCCTGTCGCTTTCGGATCTCGCCGGCTACCGGCCGATCAAGCGCGAGGCGGTGTGCGGCCCCTATCGCGTCTGGGTCGTCTGCGGCGCGCCGCCGCCCTCGTCGGGCGGCATTGCCATCCTGCAGGTGCTGCAGCTGATCGAGCCGTTCGACATCTGGCGCGATCCGCCCGACAGCCTGCGGGCGCTGCATCTCATCGCCGAGGCGAGCCGGCTTGCCTTTGCCGACCGCGACCGCTACGTCGCCGATCCGGCGTTCGTGTCGGTGCCGGTGGCCGGGCTGCTCTCGCCGGCCTATATCGGCGAACGTCGCCTGCTGATCTCGTCCGACAGCAGCATGGGCCTGGTCGGCCCCGGTCTGCCGCCGGGCTATGTCGAACGCGGCACCAGCCACATCAGCATCGTCGATCGCTGGGGCAACGCGGTGAGCTTCACCACCACCGTCGAGGCGCCGTTCGGCGCCCAGATCATGCTGCACGGCTTCCTGCTGAACAACGAGCTGACCGATTTCTCGGCTTTGCCCAAGATCGGCGGCAGGCTGGTCGCCAACCGGGTCGAGCCCGGCAAGCGGCCGCGTTCGTCGATGTCGCCTACCCTGATCTTCGACCAGGACCACAAGCTCGTGGCGGCACTCGGCTCGGCAGGGGGTGCGCGCATCATCGGCGATACGCTGCAAACCGTGATCGGCCTGCTCGACTGGAACCTGTCCATGCAGGACGCCATCGCCCTGCCGCGGATCATCAACATGAACGGTGCGACCGAGCTGGAAGCCGGCACACCCCTGGCCAACGAAGCCGACGCCTTGCGCGACTTGGGACATCAAGTACAAGTCCGCTCGCATGAAGGCGGCCTGACCGGCGTGCGCCGGGCGGGCGACGGCTGGGAAGGCGGCGCCGATCCGCGGCGCGACGGCGTCGCCAAAGGAGAATAAGCGGTTGGCTCACAAGAAGCTGCCTACGGTGCTGCTGCGCGCCGGCGAGGATCGCCGCGTTCGCGCCGGCAGTCCGTGGGCGTTTTCCAACGAGATCTTGATGGACGCCGAGACCAAGGCGCTGCCGCCGGGCTCGCTCGCGACCTTGCGCGCGCCCGGCGGCGAGGCGCTGGGCCTCATCACTTTCAATCCGCATTCCCTGATCGCGGGTCGCCTGCTGTCGTCCAATCCCGAGGCCACGGTCGATGCGCTGTTCCTCGGCCGGCGCCTGGCGCAGGCGACGGCATTGCGCGACCGGCTGATCGGCGTTCCCTTCTATCGCCTGATCCATGCCGAGGCCGACGGCCTGCCGGGCGTCATCATCGACCGCTTCGGCGAGGCGCTGGTCGTCCAGGTCAATACCGCCGGCATGGAGAAGCTGACGCCGGTGCTGCTCGAGGCTCTGGAGGCCGAGCTTTCGCCCAAGACGATCGTGCTCAAGAACGATTCGCCGGTGCGCGAGCTCGAGGGTCTGAAGCGCGACGTCACGGTCGCCAAAGGCGACGCGTCGGGCACCGTCGAGCTGATCGAAAACGGCGCGCGCTTCGTGGCCGACCTGTCGGGTGGCCAGAAGACCGGCTGGTTCTACGACCAGCGCGACAACCGCCGCTTCATGGCGGGGCTTGCGAATGACGCGCGCGTTCTCGATGTCTACAGCTACAGCGGCGGCTTCGGCGTGCTGGCCGCCCGGCAGGGCGCCAAGTCGGTGATCTGCGTCGACCGTTCCCAGCCCGCGCTCAACGCGGCCAAGGCGGCGGCCGATCTGAACGGCGTCGACAAGATCGTCTCCTTCGAGAAGAGCGAGGCGTTCGATGCGATGGAGAAGCTCGCCGGCCAGCGCTTCGACGTCGTGATCTGCGATCCGCCGGCCTTCGTGAAAAGCCGCAAGGACCTCAAGACCGGCGCCCAGGGCTACCGCAAGCTGGTGCGGCTGGCGGCGCCTTTGGTGGAGAGAGGCGGCTTCCTGTTCGTGGCCTCCTGTTCGCACCTCGTCGATCCGCCGTTGTTCGCCGAACAGGTGCGCCGCGGCCTGCGCGACGCCAGTCGTGGCGGCCGCATCCTGTTGAGCTCGGGCGCCGCGCTCGATCATCCGGTGCATCCGGGGCTGCCGGAGACGGCGTATCTCAAGGCGCTCACCTTGCAGCTCGACTGACCATGCTTCGCCAATCATGCTGAAACCTGGTCCGCGCAATCTCATCACCGACGTCGACGGCGTCCTGGTCGGCAACGTCGAGGACCAGCGCCTGCGCTCGGGCGTCAGCGTCGTCCTGTGCGAGAGCCCGTCGGTGGCGTCGGTCGACGTCCGCGGCGGCGCGCCGGGCACGCGCGAGACCGATCTGCTGGATCCCGCGGCCCGCAACGAGCGCATCGATGCGATCTGCCTCAGCGGCGGATCGGCGTTCGGCCTGTCGGCCGCGGATGGCGTGATGCGCTGGCTGAAAGAGCGCGGTCGCGGCGTGCCGGTCGCCGGCGCCGTCGTGCCGATCGTGCCCACCGCCATCCTGTTCGACCTGCTGAATGGCGGCGACAAGGACTGGGACTGGCCGCCTTATCGCGAGCTCGGCTATGCCGCGGCCGGCAAGGCCGCGGCCGCCTTCGCCCTCGGCAACGCCGGCGCCGGGCTGGGCGCCAAAGCGGGCAATCTCAAGGGCGGGCTGGGCAGCGCCTCGGCCGTCGATCCGGCCGGCGGCCTGCAGGTCGGCGCGCTGGTGGCGGTGAATGCGCGTGGCTACACGACCATGGGCGACATGCCGCAATTCTGGGCGTGGGCGCTGGAGCAGCAGGCCGAGTTCGGCGGCCTGCCGCCGCCAGCGCACGGCCTTGCGCTGTCGGTGTCGCATGCGCGGGCCGACCTCACCCATGATCCGGCCGATGCGGCGCGCAGCGATCCGCGCGCCAACACCACCATCGCCGTCGTCGCGACCAACGCCCGGCTCGACAAGGCGTCCGCCAAGCGACTGGCGGTGATGGCGCAGGACGGGCTCGCCCGCGCCATCCGTCCCGTGCATACGCCGCAGGATGGCGACACGGTGTTCGCCATCGCCACGGGCAGGCACGATCTCGGCGGCGATCCGCTGGCGTTGGCCGAACTCGGCACGCTTGCTGCGGATTGTCTCGCCCGCGCCGTGGCGCGCGGCGTCTACCATGCCGCCACGCTGGGTGCGGCGCGTGGCTGGCGGGACGTGTTCGGCCGCTGATAGACTTCTAGCCAACTGCAGCAGAGGTGTTCCGTGAACTCATTTTCCCGTCGCCATCTCATCGGCGCCGCCGGCGCGCTCGTGACGATGTCCGCGCTCGGCGCCGAGGCGTGGGCCGAGGCCAAGGATCGACTGGTGATCGGCATGTCGCTCGAGCCGCCGGTGCTCGATCCGACCAAGAACGCCGCCGCCGCCATCCGCGAGGTGACGACGCCCAGCATCTTCGAGAGTCTCGGCCGCATCGATCGCACCGGCGCCGTCGCGCCCGGTCTCGCCGAGAGCTGGAACATCTCGGAGGACGGCAAGGAATACGTCTTCAAGCTGCGCCAGGGCGTGAAGTTCCATGACGGCGAACCGCTCGACGCCGCGGTGGTGAAATTCACGCTCGACCGCGATTCGACCAATCCGGCCAAGTCGCTCTACACCGACATCGACAAGGTCGAGGTGGTCGATCCGTCGACGGTGAAGGTGACCCTGAAGTCGCCGAACTCCTTCCTGCTCTACAGCCTGTCGCTGGGCGATGCCGGAATCATGCATCCGAAGTCGGCGGCCACCAACGACAAGCACCCGATCGGTACCGGGCCGTTCATGTTCAAGGAGCGCAAGGAGGGCGATTCGATCACCCTGGTGAAGTCGCCGACCTGGCGCGATCCCGGGTCGATCAAGCTCGACACCGTGATCTTCAAGATCATCAAGGATCCGTCGGCCCAGGTGAACGCCCTGCTGGCGGGCGACGTCGATGCCTTCCCGGGCTTCCAGGCGCCCGAGCTGGTCGAGCGCCTGAAGAAGGATCCGCGTTTCGCCGTGGTCGTCGGTACCACCGAAGGCGAGGTCATCCTGGCGACCAACAACGCCAAGAAACCGTTCAGCGATCTGAAAGTGCGGCAGGCGATCGCCCATGCCATCAACCGCGACGAGCTGATCTCGGCCGAATCGGGCTTCGGCGTGCCGATCGGCAGCCACTTCCCGCCGCACAACAAGGCCTATATCGACCTCACCAAGACCTATCCGTTCGACGTCGCCAAGGCCAAGGCGCTGTTGGCCGAAGCCGGCTATGCCAACGGCTTCGAGGCCAGCCTGAAGCTGCCGCCGGTCGGCTACGCCCAGCGCGCCGGCGAGGTGATCGCAAGCCAACTGGGCAAGATCGGCATCAAGGTCGCGATCACCCAGCTGCAGTGGCCGCAATGGCTCTCCGAGGTGTTCAAGGAGCACAATTACGACCTCACCATCGTGGCCCACACCGAGGCCAA
>JABCYT010000382.1 GCA_013290035.1 Alphaproteobacteria bacterium | reverse complement strand
GCACTTACCCGGACGGCGCGCGGCAGGATTTCTACGAACTTTACTGGGCCGATCTGTCGGGCGGCTCGACGCTGGGCGATGTCCAGAACTGGGTCCGCATGCTGCTGTTGCGCGATCCGTTTACGCACGTGCCGCGCCGCATGATGACCGCCTGGCTGGCGCTGTGGATTGTTGTCCTGGTCATTCTCCTGCTGGTCAGCGCGACGGTGTTGCCGGCGCCGGTGCCGCTTCCTCCCGCGCCGGAACTGTACGACTTCTCGCTGTGGAACTATCCGCCCTACCGCTGGCTGGCGCCCGTTCCGGGCTGGATCCTGGCCGGCATCGTCGCCGTGCTGGGGTATTTCGCGCACACCTGGGTCGTCGCTTCGTTCGGTCGCGTGGTGCGCTACACGCGCGCCCTGCCGGACAATATCGCCGCGCGCAAGGCGATCCGCGAGCGCGGACTGAAGCTGCTCGACGATCTGCATCGCACGGAATACGACCGCATCATCATTGTCGGCCACAGCCTGGGGTCGCTGCTGGCCTACGATCTGGTGTCCTACTACTGGGCGACGCGCGCGGCTTCGCACACCGTCACGAAGGCGGACCCGGACGAATTCACGCTCTTGTGCACGCTGGAGAAATTGGCGGGTTCCCTGGCAACGGAAAAGGAGGCTGCCGGCCGGGCGACCCTGCTCGACCAATATCGGCAAGCCCAACGGGCTTTCTGTCGTCGCCTGCGCACGCGGCCCAAGCCCGCCAAACAAGAGGAACCCGATCGCCGCTGGTTGATCACCGACCTCATCACTGTGGGCAGCCCGCTCGGTCATACCGACTTTCTGCTGGCGAACAGCCCCCAGGACAGGGTCGAACGCATCGCGGCGCGCGAGCTGGCGACGTGCCCGCCGATCCGCGAGGAACTGGATCCCGACGTGCGAAAGGCTGCAGGCGCCGATGGCCTTCCCCTTGCGGGCGACAAGCCGGCGCTGTTTTCCTTTCCAACCAAGACCGACGGCGAATGGCAGCTGCATCACGCCGCGCAGTTCGCGGTGGTGCGTTGGACGAACATCCACGATCCGGCGCGGCTGGTGGCCCTGGGCGACATCATCTCGGCGCCCGCCGCGCCGATCTTCGGCGACGGCGTCGTCGATATCGACTTGCGGAAGCTGCGCGGCCAGTCACTGCGTTTCACGCACACGCGCTATTGGGCCGAAGCCAAGCCCGGAAGAAATACGCCGCCGCATCTCGCCGAGTTGCGGACGGCGCTCGACCTTGCCGGAAAGGCGAAACTCTAGAGGACGCTAGGCCGCCTTCTGCGCCTCGGCCGAGTCCTGCATGATGGTGACGCGCCAGTGGATGCGCTGCTCCTCGATCGGATAGCCGCCGGTCGCCGCGTGCAGCGCGCAGCGATTGTCCCAGATCACGATGTCGCCGACCTGCCATTTGTGCCGGTATTGCGCCGGCGTCGCCACCATGTGGTCGGTGAGCTCGGCGATCAGCCTGTCGCTCTCGGCGTCGCCCAGCCCCTGGATGCGCAGGATATGGGTCGGGTTAGCGTAGAGCGACTTGCGGCCGGTCTCCTCGTGGATGCGCACGACGGGATGCACGGCCGGCGGCCGGCGCTGGTCCTCGGGTTCCAGCAGGTCGAAACCCCTGCGCAGACGGCCGCCATAGGCGTGCTCGGCCTGCAACCCGTCGATGCGCTTCTTCAGGCTCTCGGGCAGCGAGTCGTAGGCCTCGTACATGCTGGCGAACAGCGTGTCGCCGCCGCGCGACGGAATGGCGATGCCGTAGAGCTGCGTGCCCTTGCAGATCTCGGTGTCCCACGGCGAATCGGTGTGCCAGCCGCCGCCCCGGTTGTAGATCGCCTGGTCGACCTGGCCGTCGGGCTTGCGCGTGCCCACCCCCATCAGCGTGAGCTCGGGATGGTCGGGATGGCGGGTTCTCTTCACGCGATGCGGCTTCAGCCGGCCGAAGCGGCGCGAGTAGGCGAGGAATTCTTCCATGGTGAGCGTCTGGCCGCGCACCACCAGCACGATGCCGTCGAGCCACGCCCGGTAGAGCGTGCTCCAGTCGGCGTCCGACAAGGCGCGCACGTCGACGTCGGTGGCGATGGCGCCGATTCGGGGATCCGGTCGTTCGAGCTTCATCGTCCAAGCTTACGCCCTTCGCCGCGCTGGTAAAGACCGGCTGCTTGGCCCAGCATCGGGCCCAGGAAGACCCCGGAGGAAACCGATGCGCCGCATCGCGGCTTTGCTTTTCGCTGTCTTTGCCGCGTTTCCGGCGGCGGCCGAGGACGTCTATCCCGGCCACCCCATCACCCTGATCACGCCTTACCCGCCGGGCGGCGCCACCGACTTCCTGGCGCGCACGCTCGCCGAGGGGATGAGGACTGAGCTCGGCCAGACCGTGATCGTCCAGAATGTCGGGGGCGCGGGCGGCACGGTCGGCTCCCTGCAGGCCGCCCGGGCCAAGCCCGACGGCTACACCCTGCTCTTGCATCACATCGGCATGTCGACCATCCCGGCGCTCTACAAGAAGCTCGCCTTCGATCCGCTCGCCGCCTACGAATTCATCGGCGTGTTCGCCGAGGCGCCGATGATGATCCTGGCGCGCCGGGACTTCGCGCCCCGGAACTTCGCCGAGCTGGTCGCCTACGCCAGGGCCAACGGCGAGAAGTTCACGGTCGCCTCCGCCGGCATGGGCAGCGTCACGCATCTCTGCGCCATGCTGTTCCAGGAGGCGCTCGGCATGCCGCTCACCGTGGTGCAGTACAAGGGCGGCGGACCGGCGGTGATCGACGTGCGCTCGGGTCAGGTTGACATCATCTGCGACCTGCCGACGACCAACTCGGGCGCCATCCGCTCGGGCGATCTCAAGGCCTATGTGCTGACCGCGCCGCAGCGCATGGCGACGCTGCCCGACGTGCCGACGGCGGCCGAGGTCGGCATGCCGAGCCTCGCTATCGGCGTGTGGTTCGGCCTCTACGCGCCGCGCGGCACGCCCAAGCCCGTCATCGACACGCTGAACAAGGCGCTGCGCGAAATCATGGCCGACAAGGCCGTCGGCGCCCAGCTCGAGAAGATCGAGACCTACCTTCTGCCGCTCGACCAGGCGACGCCCGAGGCGCACCGCCGCAAGCTCGCTTCCCAGATCGAGCTGTGGCGCCCGATTATCGAAAAGGCCGGCATCCAGGCGGAATAGGCAGCGGCCTGCCGGCGCGATATTATCGGCTCGCGCCGCCGTCGGGCGGCCGGTTCTTTGGGGAGTGTTCGATGCGTATGGTTTCCTTCGGCCTTGTCTTTTGCGGGCTGGCCTCGGGCCTGTCGACGGTCGTGCGCGCCGACGACTTCATGACGGAGTGCCTGGTTACGGCGGACCAGAGGATGTGCCAGTGCATGTCGGACAAGATCCCGGCCGACAAGCGCGCTGCCGCCATCGACGGGATGCGCAAGTCCAACACCTCGACGCAACCGGGCGGCAACCTGCTCGATCCCTCGACGCTGTCGCAGGAGCAGATGCAGGGTCTCGACGCCGTGGTCATCGCCCAGGCGTCGTGCATGTAGGCGCGCTTCGATCAGGCAGGAATAGGCGTCGGCACGCGCAACAAGGCGAGGGGTGGCGCGCCCGGGTCCGCCCGCCATGACAGGTTGATCTCGAAAAACAGGGCGACTTCGTCGTATCTCGACGTCATGTCGGTATGCAGCGGCGACGTGAAGGGATGCGTGAGGGACGTCGCCGAGCCGCCGAGGTCGAGCCGGATGCTGCCGATGTTCTTCAGCTCGACGATATCGCGGTTGCCATCGGCAAACCCGCGCAGGAACACTTCATAGGACAGGGTGCCCGACGTGACCTGGCCCGGCAGGTCGAGGCGCAGACCGGAGACGATGGGCGATCCGGTGGGTGCCTGTCCCCAGCCATGCGGGCCGACACTGATCGACAGGCAATCGGGCGACTTCAGCACGACGAAGAAAGTGCCGGGCGGCATCGAGCTTCGGGTCTGATCGAACGGGCGGGACGGATCGTAGGCGGCGATGGCGCCGCCGATCTCCTGCCAGGCCGGGTTGCGGGCGACGAACTCGCGGCTGGCATGAAACGGCCCCGTCTGGTCCGAATTGTCCATGACGATGATGCCGCCGGGCCGGAGCAGGCGCGCCGCCATCTGGAGATCGAACAGCGCATATTCATAATCGTGGCTGCCGTCGACCAGCACCAGGTCGAGCGCGATGCGCCGCTGGGCGAGCACGCCGAAGAAGTCCATTGAATTGAGCGGATGGAATTCGGTGATCGCCTGCAGCTCGCCGGGCCAGCTCGCGATGATCGCGGGGCAGCGATCGGCGCCGAACGGGTCGGTCGTGTGGATGACGCCCTCGCCGTTCTCCCACAGGGCGCGCGCCAGGGTCTCGGTCGTGCCGGCGAACAACGTGCCGACTTCGGCGACGACCTTGGGCCGCAGCATGCGGATCAGAGAATACAGGATCGCGCGCGAATGCGGCCCCATCAGCGAGCGGGGCGGGTAGCTCGCGAAGTAGGCCAGCAGCCCGGCATAGGCGGAGCTGCGTCGCCAGGCGGCCATCGTCTCGGCCGTGATCGCGACGCCTCCGGCGAGATCGCCGGCAAGAGGGACCAGCGGCCGGACGCCTTCGTCGGGGGTTGCCTTCGAGATGGGGTCGACCGACGCCGCGGATATATCCATTGCCATGGTGC
>JABCYT010000381.1 GCA_013290035.1 Alphaproteobacteria bacterium | reverse complement strand
GCGACATCATGGGCGCCACCGACCCGGCCAACGCCGCGGCGGGGACCATCCGCAAGGATTTCGCCGAGTCGATCGAGGCCAACTCCGTGCACGGCTCCGATTCGCCCGAGACTGCCGCGATCGAGATCAGCTACTTCTTCGCCGGCGCCGAAATCGTCGGCTAACCTCCTCTTCCTCCCCACCAGAGCTGGGGAGGGGCGGATTAAAAAAGCGGCCCAACCGGGCCGCTTTTCCTTATCGTCCGCCGGGCGCGCGTCAGAGGACGGCGAAGGCGATCAGCAGCGCAACGGCGCCGCCGATGCCCAGCACCAGCGCGAAAAAGCCCGAGCTGCCCACCAGACCCAACGCCATGCAGGAGAGCAGCAGCATGATGAAAAGGATGGCGAACAGCACCAGCTTGTTGAACGACCGGTAGGTCTGCACATGGGCGGGAAGATCGTCGTCCTGCACGTCGGTCATGTCGGTTCCTCGGAAAAAGTCGCGGGCGTTTTATAGCCAACTAAGGGGCGGGCGAGAAGAGCAGGGCGGCGTCGGGCCGCACGCCTTTGATCGCCACGCGGCCCGCGGCAAGCCCGATGCGGCCCTCGGCGAACCAGCGCACGACCAGCGGGTAGAGGCGATGTTCCTGGCGCAGGATGCGCGCCGACAGCGTCTCCGCGGTGTCGTCTGCCAGCACCGGGACGGCCGCCTGGGCGATGATCGGCCCGGCATCGAGGTCGGGGATCACGAAATGCACCGTGCAGCCGCTCAGCCGGACGCCGGCGTCGAGCGCCTGCTGCTGGACGTGCAGGCCCTTGAAGCAGGGCAGCAGGGACGGGTGGATGTTGATCAGGCGGTCCGCCCAGCGCGTGGGAAACCATGGGCTGAAGATCCGCAGGAAGCCTGCGAGCACCACAAGGCTCACGCCATGTCGCTCCAGCTCGGCCGACACCGCGCGATCGAAGGTCTCGCGGTCGGGCTGGCCGCGATGGGAAATGACGACCGTTGGCACGCCTTCCCGCCGGGCGATCGCGAGACCCGGCGCGTCGGCCACGTTACTCACCACCAGGGCGATCTCGGCGGGATAGTCGGCCTCCTTCGCAGCTTCGATCAGGGCGGCCATGTTGCTGCCGCGGCCCGAGATCAGGATTCCGACTTTCAGCTTCGCCATAGGCTCTCGGCATGGTCGATCACGCAGTCGGCTTCCTCGCCTGGCGCGGACTCGATCACCCCGACCTCGTGGACGCTCTCGCCGGCATTCATCAGGGACTCGGCGACGGTCGAGGCGTCCTTCCGCGCCACCACGGCGATCATGCCGAGCCCGCAGTTGAACGTCCGCAACATGTCGTCGGTCGGCACGTGGCCCGCCTCACGCAGCCAGCGGAACACGGGCGGCGCCTGCCATCGCCTCGCATCGAGGCGCGCGCGCGTACCGGCGGGCAGGCAGCGCGGCACGTTGCCGGGCAGACCGCCGCCGGTGATATGGGCCAGCCCCTTGACCGCACCGGTGGCGCGGATCGCCGACAGCAGGGGCTTCACGTAGATGCGCGTGGGCTCGAGCAGCGCCTGGCCAAGCGAGACCGCGGCGAAGGGCGCGGCGGCGGCATAGCCAAGGCCGCTGCGCTCGACGATGCGGCGCACCAGCGAATAGCCGTTGGAATGCGCACCGCTCGAGGCCAGTCCCAGCACGACGTCGCCCGCTGCGATGTCGGGCCGCGGCAGCAGGCCGTCCCGCTCGGCGGCGCCGACCGAGAAGCCGGCGAGGTCATAGTCGCCCGCGACGTACATGCCGGGCATCTCCGCCGTCTCGCCGCCCACCAGCGCGCAGCCGGCCCGCCGGCAGCCTTCGGCGATACCGGCCACGACGCGGCGCGCGGCGTCCAAGTCGAGCTGGCCGCTGGCATAGTAGTCGAGGAAGAACAGCGGCTCGGCGCCCTGCACCACGATGTCGTTGACGCACATCGCCACCAGGTCGATGCCCACCGTGTCGGGCACGCCCGCCTCGATCGCGACCTTGAGCTTGGTGCCGACGCCGTCGGTGCCCGAGACGAGGATCGGGTCCTTGAAGCCCGCCGCCTTGAGGTCGAACAATCCACCGAAGCCGCCCAACCCGCCCATCACGCCCGGCCGGTCGGTGCTGCGTGCCAGGGGCTTGATGTGCTCGACCAAAGCGTCGCCGGCATCGATATCGACGCCGGCGTCCTTGTAGGTCAGGGGCGGCCGATTGTGGCCCTGGTTTTCGTCAGATGGGGCGTCAGGCTTCAAGCCAGGCTCATTCGTGCTAGATAGATGGCGCGAACATAACCAAAAACCGGACCCCCGCAATGCCGCCCCTGCGCTGGTTTTCCACCCGCTGGCTTTCCACGGCCGTCGCCGCCTTTCTGGTGGCCCTTGCCGCCGGTGCCGGCGCGCGCGCGCAAGTTGGCAGCAATGCCTACACGGTGACCGATGTCGATGTCGACGTGAACGCCGCCGACGCCGTGCAGGCGCGACAGCAAGGCCTGGGTGAGGCCCGCCGCAAGGCCGCGAAGATGCTTGTCGAGCGTCTGGTGACGCCGGACGACCGCGCCCGCGTGCAGATACCCGACGACGCGAGGCTGGAAAGCATGGTGCGCGGCATCGAGTTCGTGCGCGAACGCTCGGCGCCCAATCGTTACATCGCAACGTTGAACGTGGTCTTTTCACCGGATGCCGTGAAAGCCTGGCTGGGCGGCAGCGGCGCCAAGGTCGCCGAGACGGTGGCGCGGCCGGCCCTGGTGATTCCGTTGTGGAAGGGAAAGTCCGGCGTCGAGCCGTTGGACGACCGCAATCCGTGGCGCGAGGCGTGGCAGGCGCTCAACACCGCCGGCAGTGCCGTGCCGGTGACGGTGATCCGCGGCGATCAGCTCGACCAGAGCGCGGTGTCGGCCGAGGAAGCCTATGTCGGCGACGTGTCGGCCTTGTCGCGGCTGAACGAGCGCTACCGCGCGCCCACCATCGTCGTGGCCGTCGTCGAAGGCGACAAGGAGTCCGGACCGCTCACTGTCGGCGGCCTGCGCTACGACACCCAGACCGGAGCGCGCAGCGAGATCGCCAAAGTGCCGGTGCAGGATGCCGGTCAGCTCGCCGACGCGGTGAAGCAGATGCACGCCAAGCTCGACGAGCAGTGGCGCGGTGTGGCCGTGGTGCGCCGCGACGCGCAGGACACGCTCGACGTCTTCGTGCCGATCCGCGCGCTCGGCGACTGGGTGCAGGTGCGCCAGCGGCTGGGGTCGGTGCCGGCGATCAAGAGCGTCGCCGTGCGCACCCTCGAGGCGGATCGCGCCGACATCCGTCTGGAATATTTCGGCACCCCCGAGGAGCTGCAGCGCACCCTGGCACAGGCCGGCCTGGCGCTCGACAAGGACGCCGACAAGTGGCGCTTGCAGGCACGGTGATCGCGCGTTGCGGGAGCGCGCATGGCTGAGATGGTCCACGCCACGCGCTGGCGCTTCTGGGTAGCGGCGGCGATCGTCTTCATCCTGATCCTGTGGCTGTTGAATGACATCCTGCTGCCGTTCGTTGTCGGCATGGCCGTCGCCTACTTCCTCGATCCCGTCGTGGCGCGCCTGCAGCGTCTCGGCCTGTCGCGCACTTGGGCGACGACGACCGTCACCATCCTCGCCGTGCTGCTCGCGGTCGGCGTCGCCATGGCGATCCTGCCGCCTCTGTTCAGCGAGATACAGTCGCTGATCCTCAAGGCGCCGCAGTACGTCGTGCAGGCGGCAGCGCGCGTGCAGCCGCTGATCCAGCCGCTGCGCGAAAAGCTCGGCCTGCCGACCCTCAGCCTGCAGGACCTTCAGGCCGACGCCACGCAATGGGCGGGACAGGTGCTTGCCGTCGCCGGCAGCGTGGCCGGCGGCCTGGCGCGGCGCGGCGCCGCCTTCATCAATCTGCTGGCCCTGGTGTTCCTGACCCCGGTCGTGACGTTCTACCTGCTGCGCGACTGGGAGAAGCTGCTCGGCGCGATCGACGGCGCCCTGCCGCTCGACCATGCCGACACGATCCGCAAGCTGGCGCGCGAGTCGAACGCCGCCATCGCGGGCTACGTGCGTGGCCAGGCGCTGGTCTGCATCGCGCTGGGTTCGATCTACGCCATCGGCCTGTCGCTGGTCGGGCTGCAGTTCGGCCTGATCATCGGCCTGATCGCCGGCGCCATTTCCTTCATCCCTTTCGTCGGCACGTTCGTCGGCGCCGTCATGGCGCTGGGCATGGCGCTGGCGCAGTTTCCGCCGGACTGGTGGGGCGTCGCCAAGGTCGGCGCCGTGTTCCTGTTCGGCCAGTCGATGGAAGGCAACGTGCTGTCGCCCAAGCTGGTGGGCGACCGGGTCGGGCTGCACCCGGTATGGATCATGTTCGCCCTGCTGGCGGGAGGATCGCTGTTCGGCTTCGTCGGCATCCTGATCGCCGTGCCGACGGCGGCGGTGACCGGCGTGATCGTGCGCCATCTGCTGGGCCGCTATCGCGAGAGCGACATCTATCGTGGCGGCGATCCGGCCTGAGGCGCCGATGGCGAACCAGCTCACCTTCGACCTGGCACTGCCGCCGCCGACCTATGCGCGGGAGGATTTCGTCGTCGCCTCCGGCAATCGCGAGGCGCTGGCCTGGATCGATCGCTGGCCGGACTGGCCGGCGCCCGCGTTGGCGCTGGGCGGGCCGGCGGGCTGCGGCAAGACCCATCTCGGCCGCATCTGGGCGGCACGG
>JABCYT010000380.1 GCA_013290035.1 Alphaproteobacteria bacterium | reverse complement strand
CGGCGGCAGGGACGCTCAACATCATGGGCGACAACCTCGCCGGCAAGTCGGGCGCCGACATGGATCGTTTCGCCGAGAGCGACACCGGCATGGGCGACCTCGAATTCGCCGCCCTCATCCGCAAGCTCGACAAGGTCGATACGACCTGGCGCCACTAGGGCTGCTTGTATAACGCGCTCAGCGAGCCGCTCGGGCCCTTGATGTCGGCGATGCGCCAGCCGGCCGGGGTCTGGACCAGATCGAGGGCGACCTGGGTGTGCTTGCCGAAATTGTCGAAGCTGACCGCGCCGGTCGCCGTCGGTCCGTCGGCCTTGACCGAAATGGCGAGGTTCTCGATGTCCCATTCCTGGGCGTCGAGAAAGGGATCGCCGTCAAGCTTCGGTACTTCGACGCGCCGCTTGGCCTCCCGCATGTCGGCGTCGATGGCGTGCGCCAGGGCCGACGCGAAGAAGCGGTCGGCCTGCCAATAGGGTTGGCCCTTGAAGCCTGCCTTCAGATAAGGCTCGTAGATCGACTGCAAGAACGTCTGCGGCGATTGCGTCTGGGCGCGCGCGGCCAGGGGCAGCGCACAGAGCCCCGCGACGGCGACGCGGCGGCTAAGCACGGAACTGCGTGCGGTCGGTGCCGGCATAGAGCGCCTTGGCCGAGCGCTCGACGGCGTCGCGATGAGCGGCGAGGGCGGCGGCGTCGAGGTCGGCTCGTGGCCCGGGTTCGAGGTCGAAATTTCCGTGCCGGTCGTGGCCGCGCACCAGCATGGCCGAGTCGCGCACCTTGAGCTGCCGCACATGGGGCGGGATGTAGCGGATGGCGTAGCCGATGCGCCGGTCGCCGGTCGTGTTGGGGCCCGAGCCGTGCGCCAGCAGCACGTGATGCAGCGACATCTCGCCCGCCTTGAGCGCCACGTCGACGCCTTCGCCCGCCGGCACGTCGACCGCGATCTCCTGGCCGCGGGTCAAGAGGTTGTCCATGTCGAACGTGTCGCGATGCTCGATCTGCTTCTTGAGGTGGCTGCCCGGCCAGAATTTCATGGCGCCGCTTTCGACCGGCGCGTCGGCGAAGGCGACCCAGGCGGTGATCACGTCGTCGGTGCTCAGCCCCCAATAGGTCGCGTCCTGGTGCCACGACACGAAGGACGGCGAGCGAGCCTCCTTGGTGAAGAAGGTCGTACTCCAGCACAGGATGTCGGGCCCGATCACGTCCTCGACGGCGTCGAGGATCGTGGGATGCCGCGCCAGCTCGTTGGCCCAGGTGAAGAGCAGATGGACCTTGTGGCGCATATTTCCGCTCAGCGGTCCGCCCAGGGCGCGCTCCTGCTCTTCCAGCCGGTTGCGATAGGAACGCGCCTCGGCGGCCGACAGGACGCCGACGGGAAAATGAAAGCCGTCGTTGCGGTAGCGGGCGACCTGCTCGGCGGTGAGCAGCTTGGTCATGGGCTCCTCCGCCGCCAGTCTAGCGCGTCAGAAGAACTTCCAAAAGACTACGACGCAGGCCGCGTAGATGGCACATATGAGGCCGGCGCCCAGCAGGTTGGCCTGCACCACGTTTCGGGTGGGGTTCAGCCACCAACCCATGCGATTCGCCACCCAGGGCACCATGAAGCCGGTCATGCCGACGCTGAAGATGTTGCCGACGAACAGGGCGATGGGGAAGGGCATGTTGAGCTTGTTGGCGAGCAGCGGCGTGCCCACGATTACCCCCCACAGGAAGACGATGGGGTACAGCAGCAACAACACGATCATGTCCATCTTCCAGACGGACGCGCTCGAAGGCGCTCCCGACTCGTCGCGGAACCATTGCTCGAAGCCGGTGCGCGCCATCCTGGTGTGGAATTCCTCGGTGAGCGGCGCGGCTTCTTCAACGAGCTTCTTGCGCTCGGGCGAGTCGAGCCAGGCCTGCATGTTGGCCTCGCTGTCGAAGCGCAGGATGGCGACGTAATCGTCCTGGACGCCCGGTACCGGCGGTTCGAAGCGGTAGCCCTGCAGGCCGGGCGCCTTGGACTGCGCGGCGGCGATCTTGCGCTCCCAGGCGCGGTATTCGAGTTCTTTGCCGGGCTTGACGCGGGTGGCGATCACGGCCGAGACGGGCGCGGGCTTGATGCCGCCTTCATCGTCACGGACGATGTGCACGTCGTCGCGGCCAATCAGCAGGGGGGCTGCGCCGTCGAGCCGGGTCTGGCGCTCGGGCGAGCCCAGCCACCGCTGCGCGTCTGCGAGCGCGTCGAAGCGCTGCAGGATGACCCAATCCACCTGCACCGGCGGATTGGGCGGCATCAGCCGCTGTTCGATAAAGCCCGGAAAGGTCGCGATGACGGTGCTCGTTTCACCCTGCCATCGCGCGAAATCCTCGGCCTTCTCGGGCCGCACGGTGGTCTGGGTGACGATGCTGACGGTCATGTGCCCTCGCCCAGCTTGCTGAACAGGCGGTCCGGCGTGAAGGGCAGGTGGGGGAAGCGCACGCCGGTGGCGTTGGCCAATGCGTTGGCGACGGCCGGCGCCACCGGATTGATGGCGCACTCGCCCTGGGACTTGGCGCCCAGCGGGCCGATGGTATCGACCGTGCCGGCAAAGAAGACATCGGTATGCGGCGTGTCGGCGAAGACCGGAACGCGGCAGTTGCGCAACTGCGGATTCACCATATGGCCCTCGTCATGGACCATGTTCTCGATCAGCGCCCAGCCGTAGCCCATGGCGACGGCGCCGTCGATCTGGCCGTGGCACTGCATCGGATTGATCGGGCGTCCGATGTCGGCCGCATGCACGCTGTGCAGGATGCGGACTTCGCCGGTCACGCGATGGACCGCGAGCCGAACGCCCTGAACGTTGAAGGCGATCGTGCGCGGCGACAGGTAGGCCCGGCGGCTGACCGTGAAGCGATGATTGACCTTGGCGCCGGCGGCATGGAGTTCGCTCAGAAGGATCCGCTTGTTGCCGCAGACGACCGCATCGTTGTCGAGCTGGCACTGGTCGATGACGACCCCGGTGTGACGGCAGGCGAAGTCGAGGATGTCGTCGCGCATCGCCTGGGCAGTGATGTGAACGGCCTTGCCTCCAACGACCGTGCCGGTGCTGGCGAAGGTGCCGGTGTCGTATGGCGTGCGGTCGGTGTCGGCGTTCGTGAGAGCGACGTCGCTGGCGCGCACGCCGACGATGGAGGCAGCAATCTGCTTGTGCCCGGTGGCGATCCCCTGGCCCATCTCGGACGAACCGCAGGCAAGATGATAAGTGCCGTCGGGCAGCAGCTTCATCTCGGCACCTGAACGGTGCTCGGTCGGCGGACCGCATTCGAGCATGGCAAGCGCCATGCCCGTTCCCTCGGCCCAGTGCTGTCCGTCGGGCTTGGCCACGCCGTTGCCTTTCTTGAGCTCCCGTTCGACGATGTCGAGGCACTCGTTGATGCCGTAGCTGCCGAAGCTCGCGTCGCCGGGCTCCTTCCAGATCGATTCGACGTTGTCGCCAGGCTTCACGACGTTCTTGCGCCGCATCTCGAACGGATCGATGCCGAGAAGGCGCGCCAGCTCGTCGATGGCGCACTCCATCGCGTACGTGGTCTGGGAGGCGCCGTAGCCCCTGAAGCCGCCGGCCGGGATCATGTTGGTGTAGACGACGTGGCCCACGCCCTTCTTGTTGGCGCAGCGATAGGCCGCGATCGGACTTGCCATCGCGGCAGCGAGGGTCTCGCTGGCGTGATTGCCGTAGGCGCCAGTGTTCGACACGCAGTGCACGTCGAGTGCGGTCAGGGTGCCGTCTTTCTTCGCGCCGATCTTGACCTTGGTCGTCATCTGGTGCCGCGTCGTGGCGCCGATGAACTCTTCTTCGCGGGTCCATTCCCACTTCACGGGACGGCCGCCGAGCTTCATGGTGGCGAACAGCGGCAGGTCTTCCGACACCATCTCCTGCTTGCCGCCGAAGCCGCCGCCGACGCGCTCGGTGAAGACATGGATCTCGCGGGCGGGTACGCCCATCAGGTAAGCGAGCTTGGTGCGGACGGGGAACGGGCCCTGCGAACTGGTGCGCACGTGCCAGCGGCCGTCATCGCCCTTGTAGGCGATCGAGCCGTGGGTCTCGAGATGCACGTGCTGCACGCGCGACGTCGAATAGGTCATTTCGTGCACGGCATCGGCTTCCTTGAAGCCCTGCGCCACGTCGCCGATCTCGCCCTGCAGGGTGCAGAAGATGTTGCCGTTCTGGGTGACGACGTCGTTCTTCTCATGCAGCAGCGGCGCTCCGGGTTCCATGGCGGCGACCGGATCGAACACCGCCGGCAGGATCTCGTACTCGACCTTCAGCGCACGGACGCCGGCTTCGGCCGTCGCCTCGCTTTCGGCGACGACCATGGCGATGCGCTGCCCGACGAAGCGGGCGACGTTGTCCAGCATGTAGGTGTCGTCAGGGTCGACCAGATGGTCTTCGTGCAACGCCGTGCTGTAGAGCCGGCGCGGCACGTCTTCCCACGTGTAGACGGCGACGACGCCCGGAACGGCCGAGGCCTTGCTCTTGTCGATGCTCGTGATGCGGGCGTGGGCATGCGGCGAGCGCAGCACCTTCATGTGCAGCAGGCCCTCGATGGCGATGTCCATCGTATAGTGGGCTTTGCCCGTCAGGATCGCGTCCGTGTAGGGGTTGGGCAGGCGGGCGCCCAACGCCTTGCCGGGGACGTCCTCCTCGATGTTTTTCTTGCCGTGCAGCGCATCGACGATCGAGCGATAG
>JABCYT010000379.1 GCA_013290035.1 Alphaproteobacteria bacterium | reverse complement strand
AGGTCGAGCGCCTGGATGCCGTTGGTGCCCTCGTAGAGCTGGGTGATGCGGGCATCGCGCACGAGCTGCTCGACGCCGTTCTCGCGGATATAGCCGTGGCCGCCATAGGTCTGCACGGCGAGGTTGGCGCACTCGCTGCCCATGTCGGTGAAATACGCCTTGATGATCGGCGTCAGCATCTGCACCAGATCGTCGGCGGCGGCGCGCTTGTCGGCGTCGGGGTGGCTGTGCGCCTCGTCGATCAGCATGCCGACCCACAGCGAAAGCGCGCGGGCGGCCTCGGTGAACGACTTCTGGATCATCAGCATGCGCCGCACGTCGGGATGCACGATGATGGGATCGGCCGGACCCGCCGGGTTCTTCGGTCCGGTGAGCGAGCGGCCCTGCAGGCGGTCGCGCGCATAGGCGAGCGCGCTCTGGTACGAGGTCTCGGCGATGCCCAGGCCCTGCATGCCGACGCCGAGGCGGGCCGCGTTCATCATCACAAACATCGCCGGCATGCCGCGGTTCAGCTCGCCGACCAGCCAGCCCTTGGCACCGTCGAGATTCATGACGCAGGTGGCGTTGGCCTTGATGCCCATCTTGTGCTCGATGGCGCCGCAGCGGATGCCGTTGCGTTCGCCGACGCTCAGCTGTCCAGTGGGGCCGTCGGCCTTGGGCAGAAACTTCGGCACCAGGAAGAGCGAGATGCCCTTGGTGCCGCCCGGCGCATCCGGCAGGCGCGCCAGCACGAGGTGCAGGATGTTCTCGGCGAGGTCATGCTCGCCGGCGGAGATGAAGATCTTGGTGCCGGTGATGGCGTAGCTGCCGTCGGCCTGCGGCTCGGCTTTGGTGCGCAGCATGCCGAGGTCGGTGCCGCAATGGGGCTCGGTCAGGCACATCGTGCCCGTCCAGGTGCCGTCGGCGAGCTTGGGCAGATAGGCCTTCTTGAGCGCGTCCGAGCCGTGGCGCGACAGCGCCTCGTAGGCGCCGTGGCTGAGGCCGGAATACATCGCGAAGGCCTGGTTCGAGGCGGTGAACATCTCCTGCAGCGCGAAGCCCACCGTCGCCGGCAGGCCCTGGCCGCCATACTCGGGATCGCAGGTCACCGCCGTCCAGCCGCCCTCGCGGAACATGTCGTAGGCGTGCTTGAAGCCCTTGGGCGTGCGCACCACGCCGTTCTCGTAGGTGCAGCCCTCTTCGTCGCCGCTGCGATTGAGTGGAAACAGCACGTTCTCGCAGAGCTTGGCCGCTTCCTCGAGGATGGCCTGGATGGTGTCGGGCGTGGCGTCCTGGTAGCCCGGCAGCTTGGCCAGCGTCGAGACGTCGAGCACTTCGTTCAGAACGAAGTTGATGTCTTTCAACGGCGCCTTGTAGACGGCCATTCTTTCCTCCTCCTCAGTCGCTCTCCGGATCGACCCCGCGATGGCGCAGCTCGGCGCTCACCTGGGTCTCCACTTCCCTGAACTCGTTGATGTGGGCGTCGAGATCGCCGCGCTTGCGCTCCAGTTCCGCGATGTGCAATCGGCTGCGGCGCAAGAGCTCGCGCAATTGCTGCAGCCCGGTGCGGTCGACCTGGTAGAGGTCGAGCAGCTCGCGGATCTCGGCCAGCGAGAAGCCGAGCCGCTTGCCGCGCAGGATCCAGCTGAGCCGCGTGCGATCGCCGGCGCTGTAGAGCCGGGTCAGGCCCTGACGGCGCGGCTTGATCAGGCCTTCATCCTCGTAGAAGCGAATGGTGCGCGGCGTGATCGCGAACTCGCGGGAGAGTTCGGCGATGCTATAAACGCGCTGCGGGTCGCGCGGTGCTGGACTCTTGGCCGTTGAAGCGGCCGGAGGGGCGGCGACGGACATCGTGGAAGTGTCATAGTTAACGTTTACGTAAACGTCAATGCGGGTTTACGTAAACGGAAGGGAGGCTCCGCATGCGCACGGTCCTCGTCGTGCTTCTGTTGTTCGTTGCTCCGCTCGCCCGGGCGCAATCGCCCGAACAGGCCTATATCGCCGCGCGTCTTCAGGCGAGCGTCGTTCTGGAAGAGAAGGCCAAATCGCCCGACGCCTTCGACACGACGAAGCCGGGCGGCGGCACGTGGTACGCGGCGCACGATCAGGCGCAAAGCACGCTCGAAGCGCAGCTGCGGCGCATCATCGGGCCCGTCCCCGCGCCGAAGGGCTTTCCCGGCGCCGGCACGTTCAGCCCCGACGCGCTGTGTTGCTTTCTAGGTGTCGGCATGCTCGACGGCATCCTCTTCCGCAACGGCAACGACAGCGTCCTGGTGACGACCGAGAGCCTGCTGCGGCATTGGCTGAAAGAGCACAGGAACTGGTGGAAGGACGACCCGCTGCCGACCGATCCCAAGACCGCATTCCAGTCGAGCGCCTTCTATACCCAGGCCATCACCGTCGACGCGGCCGTCACCCTCTTTGCGCCGCTGCCGATCCGCGCGCCGGCCGGCGCCACGCTTGCCGTCGCGCAGCTGGCGCTGCAGTGCAATGGCTCCTGCTCCCTGCCCCTGTACGTCACTGTCGCCGTCGTCAAAGGCGGCAGGGTCTACCTCGCGCTGGTCGACGCGGCGCTCCCGGCAACGACACAAGGGGCCGCGCCGCTCGGCGCCTGCGATGCCGTCTGGAAGGACTTTCGCGACCGGTACAAGGCAGCCTATGCAGCCTACGAAGCGTCGAAGCAGACCGCGAAGGCGTCCGAGCTTCTCCGGGCCGCGTACGGCGTCGAGGCCGAGGGCGGCGCGGCCGTGGACAAATGCCGGAAGGGCCGCGGCAAGGGCGACGCGGCCTTTCCCGGCCTCACGCGGCAGGCCCAGGATCTCGCGGATGCGCTGGCCGCTGCGTGATCGCGCGGCCTCGCCCGGCCAAGACGACGCGCTGCAAGTGGTGTAGTTGAGCAGTCGCAGTACAGAGGAAGTTTCGACAAAATGGCCATCTATCAGCTCGGCGACCTCGTCCCCGTCATCCCCGCCTCCTGCTACATCGCCGCGGAGGCGACGATCATCGGGTCGGTGACCCTGGGCGAGCGGGTGACCGTCATGTCCGGCGCCGTGGAGCGCGGTGACAACGAGCCGATCGTGATCGGCGACGACACCAACATCCAGGAGAACTGCGTCCTGCACACCGACCTCGGCTCGCCGCTCACGCTCGGCAAGGGCGTGACAGTGGGCCACCAGGTGATGCTGCATGGCTGCACGATCGGCGACGGCACCTTGATCGGCATCCAGGCCGTGGTGCTCAACAACTCGGTGGTTGGCAAGGATTGCCTGGTCGGCGCCGGCGCCGTCATCATCGAGAACAAGAACTTCGCCGACCGCTCGGTGATCTTCGGCTCGCCGGCCAAGGCGGTGCGCGAGGTGAACGAGGACAACGTGACCCGCATGCGCGAGAGCGCGGGCGACTACGTCAAGCGCGGCAGCCAGTACAAGAAGGACCTCAAGCGGATTGGCTAGCATCGTGATCGACGCCCTCGATCATTTTGCGATCACCGGGTCGGCCGGCGCCTACGAGACGCTGCTCGGGCGGCGTGCGGTGAACGGACGGCTGCAGACCGGCAATGTCGGGCTGACATTCGGCGCGGCCGGCGACGCGCTTTCATCCATGGTGTTCCAGACGGGCGATCTCGACAAGGCCGCGCGCCTGCTCGAGCGGCGCGCGGTGCCGGGCGAACGCAAGGCCGACCGGCTCGTGCTGGCGCGCGCGGCGACGCATGGCGTGCCGATCGAACTCTGCGAACGCCAGGAGCGCGCCGCGTCCTCGCCGCTCGCCGGCTGCGACGAAGCGGCGGCGATCAGCGCGCTCGATCATGTCGTGGTGCGGACGCCCGATCCCGAGCGGGCCATCGCGTTCTATGCCGGGCGGCTGGGGCTCGATCTTCGGCTCGACCGCAGCAACCCGGCGTGGGGCGCGCGACTGCTGTTCTTCCGCTGCGGCGATCTCGCGGTCGAGATCGCCCACGACCTGAAGAAGGGCGTGTCCGACGGGCCCGATCATCTGTGGGGCCTGAGCTGGCGCACGCCCGACATCGCCCAGGCCCACGCGCGGCTCAAGGCGACCGGCATCGACGTGTCGGAACCACGCGACGGCAGGCGGCCGGGCAGCCAGGTCTTCACGGTGAAGGACCACACCGAAGGCGTGCCCACCCTCGTGATCGGCGGCATCGGCCGCTGGTAGGCTTGGCGATGCGTCGCATCATCCTCGTTTTTGGTCTCCTCGCCACCGCCTGCACCTCGGCGCCCACGCCCGCGGTCAAGAGCGCGGCCGGGCTGCCGCCGCTCGGCCCTTGCCCTGTATCGTCGTGGAAACCCGAGGCGCCGCCGCCCACCGCCAGCGCCAAGACCTCGATGGTCCTGCTGGCGGTCGGCGAATGGGCGCGTTTCGGCAGGCAGGTCATCCTCTATTCGGCCGGTGCCGCGCCACGCACCGAGCAGCTCGGCGTCAAGGAGCGCGAGGCGCCGCAGCGCATCCAGGACTACTGGGCAAGCGTCGGCCATCCCGAGCGCAGCGGGCTCGACGACGTGCCGTGGTCGGCCGCCTTCATCTCCTGGGATATTCAGAGCGCCGGCGTGCCGCGCGACCTCTTCTGCCCCGACCAGACCCACACGATCTATGTCGAGCGCCTGGTCGAGCGCGCGCGCCAGCCGGGCGCCGCCTTGATCCCGCGGCGGATCGACGAGCGCGCGCCCCAGGTCGGCGACCTGATCTGCTCCTCGCGCAACGACAGCGGCAC
>JABCYT010000378.1 GCA_013290035.1 Alphaproteobacteria bacterium | reverse complement strand
GACCGCCAAGCTCGACGCCTTCGCCTTCGAGCTCCTGACTTTCCTGTCGATGGGCCGCGCCCTGCAGGCGTCGGGACGCGGCGGCAAGCCGGGCAGCGTGCCGCTCGCCGCCGTCAACTACTAGCCGGGAGAACGATCATGGCTTTCGGAAGCTTCGACCGGAAAAACGCCTCCCAGCCCATGGCCGAGATCAACATGGTGCCGTTGATCGATGTCGTGCTGGTGCTGCTGGTGATCTTCATCGTGACGGCGCCGCTGCTGACCAACGCCGTCAAGCTCGACCTGCCCAAGGCGACCTCCAACGCCGACATCCAGAAACCGGAGAAGGTCGAGTTCGCCATCGACGCCAGCGGCTCGCTGTTCTGGAACGGCGAGCGCATCAGCCGCGAGGACGCGGTCGCGCGGTTTACCGAGGCGGGCAGCAAGCGGCCGCAGCCGGAAATCTACCTGCGCGCCGACCAGAGCGTGGCCTACCGCTATGTCGCGGAGATGCTGGCCGACGCCTCCAAAGCGGGGTTGAGCAAGGTGGCGTTCGTCAGCGAACCGGCAAGGTAGGCGCCGCCCGCTCGGCGGAGGGCCACCGCGCGCCCGCGCGGCGCTTGCCGGGTTTTGCGGCACGCATCATGTTGCATGAAGAACGGCCATATCCACCTTCCGGGAAGGACCCAGCATCATGCAATCCGGCGTTTTAGCCTCCTGGCAGCTTTGGGCGCTCTTGTCGGCGATGTTCGCCTCACTCACCGCGATCTTCGCCAAGGTTGGCGTCGAGAACGTCAATTCCGACTTCGCAACTTTGATCCGCACGGTCGTAATCCTGGGAGTCCTGGCGCTCATCCTGGTCGGCACCGACCAATGGCAGTCTCCCGCGTCGGTCTCCCGGCGCACCTACCTGTTTCTCGTGCTCTCCGGACTGGCCACGGGCGGTTCCTGGATTTGCTATTTTCGCGCCCTCAAGCTTGGCGACGCCGCCCGCGTGGCGCCCATCGACAAGCTGAGCATCGTGCTCGTTGCGGTGTTCGGCGTGGTATTTCTGGGCGAGAGGCTGTCGGGCGCCAACTGGTGCGGAGTCGTTCTGATCGCCGGCGGTGCGCTTCTCGTTGCCTATAAAGGCTGACGGACGGCGCACAGGCGCAGCCTGTGTGGAGTATTTTCCTTGTCGCTTGATGCAAGACCGACGATTGCAGCACCGGATGACGATCCGTATCTTTGGCTCGAGGACATAGAAGGGCCGAAGGCGCTCGTCTGGGTCGAGGCGCAGAACGAGCGGACGCTTTCGACCTTCGGCACCGCCGAGTTTGCCGCCGATCGGGATGTCCTCGCGGCGATTCTCGATCGGCCCGACAAGATTCCCTACATCGCGCGGCGCGGGCCGTACTTCTACAATTTTTGGATGGATGCCCAACAGCCGCGTGGGCTGTGGCGGCGTACGACACCAGAGAGTTTCCGTCTCGAGCAGCCGTCCTGGGAAATCCTCCTCGACATCGATGCGCTGGCGGCGACAGAGCAAGAAGACTGGATCTGGAGCGGTGCCTCGACTCGGCCCGGCGCTCATGATCGCGCGATCGTGCGCCTGTCGCGCGGCGGCAGCGATGCGGTGGTGCTGCGTGAGTTCGATCTTGCGAGCAAGACCTTTGTCAGCGACGGCTATGCTCTGCCGGAAGCCAAGAGCAGCGTAAGCTGGCTCGATCCCGACACACTGCTGCTGAGCAGCGCCTGGGGCGGCGAGGTCACCACGTCCGGCTATGCCCGGACCGTACGGCTATGGCCGCGGGGAGCCGACGCGACGCAAATGCCGGTCCTCTTCGAAGTGCCGCGCGAGAGCATGTCGGCCGGTGCCGCCATCGATCGCACCGAGGCGGCCAAGACGGTCTGGTTCTACGACTCGGTCGGCTTCTTCGACGTGAATGTCTGGCTGGCCGATGCCAAAGGCGGCCACCGGACAAAGCTCGACCTGCCGACCGACGTGCAGGTCGATGCGCATCGCGGCTGGATCACGATCAAGCCGCGCACGGCGTGGACGGTCGGCGGAAAGACCTATCCGGGCGACACGCTGCTAGGGATGAAACTCGACACGTTCCTGGCCGGCGGGCGCGACTTCGCCGTGCTGTTCGAGCCCGGTGCCCGGCGTTCGCTGCAGGATTTTTCCTGGAGCGGATATCAGCTGGTGCTGTCGATCCTCGACAATCTGCAGCCGGTGTTCGAAGTCCTGACGCCCTCCGACGGCCAATGGACAAAGACGAGTCTGACCGGCCTGCCGGAAATCGGCGTGGTCGGCGTCTCCTCGCTCGATGTCGAAACCTCGGAGAGCAACGGTGATCTCCTGGCAATCGTCCAGGACCCGCTGACCCCGCCGTCGCTGATGCTCATTGCCAAGGGCCAGAGCCCGACGGTGCTCAAGCGATCGCCGGCGGCCTTCTCGCCCGACGGGCTGGTGGTCACGCGCCACGAAGCGATCTCCGTCGACGGCGAACGCATTCCCTACACCCAGACCGGCCCGGCCGGGGAGACGGGCGACGCGCCGGTGCATCTCACCGGCTACGGCGGTTTCGCGGTTTCCTCGATGCCCTACTACAATTCGGCGATCGGCAAGCTCTGGCTGGAGCGCGGCGGCACCAGCGTTACCGCCAACATCAGGGGCGGCGGCGAATTTGGCTCGCCCTGGCACGATGCCGGTCGCGGCGCCGGCAAGCGCCTGTCGCACGACGACTTCGCCGCCGTCGCGGCCGATTTGGTGCGGCGCGGCGTGACGAGGCCCCATCGTATCGCCGCCGAAGGCGGGTCGAACGGCGGCATCCTGATCTCCAACATGTTGACGCGCTATCCCGAGCGGTTCGGCGCCCTGTTCTGCACCATCCCGCTGATCGACATGCGGCGCTATTCAAAGCTGCTGGCGGGCGCAAGCTGGATGGCCGAGTACGGCGACCCCGACAAGCCCGAGGAATGGGCGTGGCTGCAAACCTATTCGGCCTATCACCAGGCGATGCCCGGCCGGCCCTATCCGCCGATTCTGATCGCCACCACCCGGCGCGACGACCGGGTGCATCCCGGCCACGCCCGCAAGATGACGGCCAAGCTGCAGGCGATGGGATACGAGGACGTCTGGTTCTACGAACCGGCCGCCGGGGGTCACGGCTACGGCAAGGACAACAAGGAACGCGCCGCCTTCTCGGCGCTCGGCTATGCTTTTCTGCGGCAGAAGATCGGCTTCGTGAGCTAGTCGCCCAGTCGCTTTGCCATGAGGATGTTGGGCCGGCCGCGCCCGTTGACGTCCGGCAACACCCCCACGATCCGATAGCCGTGCCGACGCCGCGGCGCTGATGGCCGGGGCTCACGACCAGCGGGTGGATCTCCCAACCATGCCGTAGCTCTTGAGCGCGCCGATCCAACCGATCAGGCGCTCGCCCTGCAGGGCCGCATAGCCCAGCCAGTCGGCGTCGTTGCGCCGTCGCTCGACCTCGGCTTCCGCCTCGCCTGGGGCTTGGTAACCTGAGGGCAGGCGGGCCAGCGCCTCGCGCAGGACGAGAGCGGCTTCGGCCCGTTGCGATGGGGTGAGGGTCGCGAAGTCGACGAGGGTCAGGTGCGCGATCCTGCGAGCGTGACGGTCGCCGCGCCGGCGCCGATCAGAAGGCTACCGCCCAGCTTGTTGATGATGCCGATCGCCCGGGGATTGCCGACGAAGCCGCGGGCGCGGGAAGCGACCAGGGCGTAGCCGAAGGCATTGCCGAAGGCCAGCAGCAGGAACGTCGACTCGAACACCAGCATCTGGGCCAGGAAGTCGGCGTGCGGGTCGAGGAAGGCCGGCAGGAAGGCCACGAAGAAGGTGATGCTTTTGGGGTTGAGCGCCGTCACCAGCCAGGCATGGCCGAGCATGCGGGCGGCCGACACCGCGTCCGTGCGGGGCGCGGCGTCCAGCGTGGCGCCGGCCCGCCAGAGCTTGAGTCCGAGATAGACGAGATAGGCCGCGCCGACCCATTTCAGGATCGTGAACAGCGTGGCCGAGGCCGCGAGCAGGGCGCCCAGTCCCAGCATGGAAAGCGTCATGGCGGTGAAATCGCCCAGCGCCACGCCGACGGCCATGGGCAGCGCCGTCCGCCAGCCTTGGCCCAGCGCATAGGAGACGACCAGCAGCACGGTCGGTCCCGGAATGACCAGCAGCACCGCCGACGCGGCGGTGAAGGCGGCCCAGCTCTCGAATGTCATGTGCGTCCTCCGTCGGCACCCTCGATAAAGCCACAGGCGCCGCCGGAGGTCAGCCGGCTTTTGCCGTCTTGCCCCCGTCGATCACGATCTGCGCCCCGGTCATGAAGGGATGCTCGTCGGAGGCCAGGGCGAGCGCGAGCGAAGCGACCTCCTCGGCCGTGGCCAGCCGTCCGAGGCCGGGGACGTTGTTCTTGACCCACTGGTTCAGCCCGACCCGCCAGATGGCGTCCGGCACGTTTTCCATGCCGGCCGCCTTGCGCAGGAAGGGCGTGTCGGTCGTGCCGGGGATCAGTGCGTTCACACGGATGCCTTGCAGTGCGTAGTCGAGCGCCGCGGCCTGGACTAGGCCGACCAGGGCGCGCTTGCTCGCCGTATAGGCCGATCGCTTGGCCTGGGTGGCGATGGCATTGGACGAGGAGGTGACGACGATGGCGCCGCCGCCCGTCTTCAGCATGTGCGGGATCTGGTACTTCATGGCGAGGAAGACGCCGCGGAGATTGGTGTTGTTC
>JABCYT010000377.1 GCA_013290035.1 Alphaproteobacteria bacterium | reverse complement strand
CGACCTGCCGCTGCACATCGACATCCCGCACGAGATCGAGGAGATCGACGGGCCGTTCATCCTGGTCACCGCCGGCGGCGGCGGCGACGGCGCCGACCTGATCGACTGGGTGCTGGCGGCCTACGAGAGCGACCCGCACATTCCCTACGGCGCGGTCATCGTGTTCGGCCCGTTCATGTCGGCGACCGAGCGCGAAGCCTTCAAGGAGCGCGCCGCGAAGTTCCACAACATCCGCACGCTCACCTTCACCAACAATCTCGGCGCGCTGATGCAGCGTGCCGAGGGCGTCGTCGCGATGGGCGGCTACAACACCTTTTGCGAGATCCTGTCGTTCGACAAGAAGGCGATCATCGTGCCGCGCACCCGGCCCCGGCTCGAGCAGTTCATCCGCGCCCGCGCCGCGCGCAATGTCGGGCTGATCGAGATGCTCGACGCCGATATCGGCCGCGATCCGCACGCCATGGCGACGGCGCTCAGGCAGCTGCCGCAGCAGGGACTGCCGAGCGACGTCGTGGTGCCGGGCCTGCTCGACGGGCTGGGCAATGTCCTGCGCCTGGTCGCTAAGCAGCTCGCCCATCCGCACCGCGGCCCGGCGCCGCTCGACCTCTTCGCCGACGCGCCCGCCGTCGATCCGGCCGCCTTGCCGTCGGCGCGCTTCAGGACCTGATCACCGGGCATTTCATGTCGTTGCCTATCACCGAGCGGGGGCCGGCGCGTGTCGCCGTCATTCTGAAGGGCTGGCCGCGCCTGTCGGAGACCTTCATCGCCCAGGAGATCGCGGGGCTGGAGGCGCGCGGCGTGGCGCTCGAGATCTGGTCGCTGCGCCGGCCGACCGACAAGGTCCGTCATCCCGTGCACGACCGCGTGGCTGGCCGCACGGTCTACCTGCCGGAGTATCTCAAGGACGACCCACGACGCGTGCTCGCGGCCTGGCGGAAGGCCCGGCGGCTGCCCGGCTACAAGGCGGCGCGGCGAAAATTCCTCGCCGACCTGCGGCGCGATCCCTCGGCCAATCGGCTGCGACGCTGGGGCCAGGCGCTGGTGCTGGCGGCCGAGCTCGCGCCCTCGGTCGAGCGGCTCTACGCGCATTTCCTGCACACGCCGGCCTCGGTGACGCGCTACGCCGCGGCCCTGCGCGACCTGCCGTGGAGCATTTCGGCGCACGCCAAGGACATCTGGACCAGCCAACCCTGGGAGGTGGCGGAAAAGCTCGCCGACTGTTCCTGGCTGGTTACCTGCACGAGCATCGGTCTGCAGCGGCTCAGGGAACTGGCGCCGCGGCCGGAACGGCTGAAGCTCGTCTATCACGGCCTTGACTTCGGCCATCTGCCGCCGCCGCGGGGCGCGCGGCCCAGGCGCGACGGCTCGGACGCCGCCGATCCGGTCACCATTCTCTCGATCGGACGCAAGGTCGAGAAGAAGGGATACGACGATCTCTTGATGGCGCTCGCCCGGCTGCCGCCGGCGCTCCATTGGCGCTTCGAGCATGTCGGCGCCGGCGAGCTTTCCAATCAACTGAAGGCGCAGGCCGCCGCGCTCGGCATCGCCGATCGCTGCACCTGGCACGGCGCGCAGCCGCAGCAGGCGGTGTTCGCCGCCCTGGCGCGCGCCGACCTGTTCGCGCTGGCGGCCAAGAAGGCGGCCGACGGCGACCAGGATGGCTTGCCCAACGTGCTGATGGAGGCGGCCCATCAGGGTCTCGCCATCGTCTCGACACGCGCCGCGGCGATCGGTGAATTCATCTCCGACGGCGACAACGGGTTGCTGGCGGCGCCCGGCGCACCCGACGAATTCGCAGCCGCCCTTGCCCGCCTGGTCGGCGATCCCGACCTGCGTCAGCGCCTGGCCAGCCGCGCCAGCGAGATCGTGCGCACGCGCTTCTCCTTCGAGTCAGGCGTCGACTGGATCGCCTCGGCGCTCGGACAGCCATCCTTCGCGGATTCCTTGGTAGCCGAGGCCACAGGACCCGAGGCCATAGTCCCAGAGGCACGGGCCGCGGAGTGACCGACATGCGGGTGCTGTTGCACACGCCGCTCAAGCCGCCGGACAGCGCGACGCCTTCGGGCGATCGAGAAATGGCGCGCGGCCTTGTCCGCCTGCTGCGCCGCCTCGGCCACAGGGTGGTGATGCCGGCGGCGAGCCGCGTGGCGCCCGGCGTGCCGGCGCCCGCCGCGCATCTCGCGCTCGAGCGCCGCGCGCGCCGGCAGGCGGCCCGCCTGATTGCGCGCTGGCGGGCGCTGCCGGGGGGTCATCCCGAGCGCTTCGACCTCTGGTTCACCTATCATTGCTACTATCGCAAACCCGACTGGCTGGGCCCGCTCGTGACGCGGGCGCTGGGCGTCCCCTATGTGATCGCCGAGGCCTCGCACGCGCCGCGCCGCGCCCAGGGCCCGACGCGGCTCGGCCATCGCGCCGTCGAGCGCGCGCTGGCGGCGGCCGATCTGGTGCTGACCGTCAATCCGCGCGACGTCGCCGGCGTCAAGGCACGGCTGCGGCCGGGCGCCCACCAGCGGCGGCTGCCGCCTTTCATCGATACCGCGCCGTTTCGCGCCGCCGCGCACCACGCTGCCCGGGAGAGCGCCGAGGAGCCGCCGCTGCTCTTGAGCGTCGGCATGATGCGCACGCGCGCCAAGCTTGCCTCCTACCGCGTGCTGGCCGAGGCCTTGGCGTTGCTGAAGGACCGCCCATGGCGGGCGCTGCTGGTGGGCGACGGGCCGGCGCGGGCCGAGGTCGAAAGCCTGATGGCGCCGCTTGGCCCGCGCGTGCGCTTTGCCGGCGCGGTGGCGCACGAGGCGCTGCCGGCGCTTTATGCCGGCGCCGATCTTTACCTATGGCCCGCGATCAACGAAGCCTTCGGCATGGCCTTTCTCGAAGCCCAGGCGGCCGGTCTGCCCGTGGTCGCCGGCCGTACCGGCGGCGTGCCCGCCGTCGTGGCCGACGGCGTCACCGGTTTGTTGACCCCCGTCGGCGACGCGCAGGCTTTCGCCTCGGCCGTCGCCCGGCTGCTCGACGCGCCGGGCGAGCGCGTCCGACTGGCGGCCGCGGCCGGCGAGCGGATCGCGGCGCACCATGACGAGCGCGCCGCCGCCCATGCCTTGGCGGCGGCGCTGCGGACCGTGCGATGAGCGGCGTGCCCTTCGCCATTCTGCGCCACGCCTCCACGGCCTGGAACGAGGAGCGGCGCCTGCAAGGCCTTACCGATACGACGCTGAGCCCGGCCGGCGAGGCCGAGGCACGACGCTGGCGTCTGCCGCCGCCCGCCGACGGCTGGCCGCGGATGTCCAGTCCGCTGCAACGCGCGCGGCGCACGGCCGAGCTGCTGCGGCCCGCGGCCGCCGTCACCGTCGACCCGGCGCTGCGCGAGATGAGTTTCGGCACCTGGGAAGGTCGCACGATCGCCGAGCTGCGCCTGACCGTGGGCGAGCGCTTCCTCGAGGCCGAGCGCCGGGGGCTGGACTTCCAGCCGCCCGGCGGGGAATCGCCGCGCGCGGTGATGGCCCGCCTCGCCCGCTGGACCACGCGAATCGCGGAGGCCGGCGCGCCGATCGTCGCCGTCTCGCACAAGGCCGCGATCCGCGCCCTGCTGGCGCTGGCGACCGGTTGGGACATGACCGGCCGACCGCCGCACAAGCTCGACTGGCGCTGCGTCCACTTCTTCACGGTGCGCACCGAGGGCGGCGTCGCCGTGGACCGCATCAACGTGCCCCTGAATGGTGCGTCGTGAGCGCGCGCGTCTTCTTCCACGTGCAGCATCTCTTGGGCATCGGCCATCTGCGCCGCGCCGCCACCTTGGCGCGAGCCTTGGCGGAAGGCGGCTTCGACGTGCTGCTGGTGTCGGGCGGCGCGCCCGTCACCGGCCTTGCCTTGGGCGCCGCGCGCTTTCATCAATTGCCGCCGCTGCGCGCGGCCGACGAAACGCTGCGAGAACTGTCCCGCCTCGACGGCGCGCCGCTCGATGAAGCCTTTCGCGCCGCGCGCGTGAAAGCCCTGCTCGACCTGCTGCGGGCCGAGGCGCCCGATATCCTGATCACCGAGCAGTTCCCCTTTGGCCGCACGCGCCTGCGCTTCGAGCTGCTGCCGCTTCTGGAGGCGGCAAAGGCAATGAACCCCCGGCCGCGCATCGTGTCCTCGGTGCGCGACGTGGTGCGCCGTTCGGCCTCGCCGCAGCGGGTCGCGGAATCGGTCGAGATTTTCGAAAATTTTTTCAATTCCGTACTGATCCACGCGGATCCGAGGCTCGTAGAATTCGCGCGGAGCTTTGCCGGCTGGGACCGCATCAAGTCGCGTGCCCTCTACACCGGCTTTGTCGCGGAGCACGATCTGTCGCAGCGGTCCCAAGCCACCCAGGGGAGCGTCCCGGAAGGCAGCGGCGACGTCGTCGTGTCGGTGGGCGGCGGCGCGGTTGGCGCGCCGCTGCTGCACGCCGCTCTCTTGGCGCGGCCGAAAACCGCGCTGGCCGATCGGACCTGGCGCCTGCTGGTCGGTGCGAACATGCCGATGGCGGAACGCGCGGCGCTCGAGGGCGGCCAGGGCGTCGTGATCGAAGCGGCGCGGCCGGACTTCACCACGTTGCTGGCCAAGGCGACGCTCTCGATCTCCCAGGCAGGCTACAACACCACCATCGAGACATTGTGCTGCGCCGATCGCGCCGTCCTGGTGCCCTTCGGCACGGCGCGCGAGACCGAGCAGGCCGATCGTGCGGCGCTGCT
>JABCYT010000376.1 GCA_013290035.1 Alphaproteobacteria bacterium | reverse complement strand
AGAACCGCCTGATCGACGTTCCGCTCGGCCTGCCAGCCTCGGCGCTGGTCGAGGCGACCAACTACCTCAATGCGCGCCTGGTCGGCCGCACCATCGAGGAGGCGCGCCTGCTCATCCTCGAGGACCTCAAGCTGAAGCGCGCCGAGCTCAACGATCTCACGGCGCGGGTGATCGAATCGGGCCTGGCGACCTGGGCCGGCGAGCCGGGCAGCGCGCTGATCGTGCGCGGCCAGGCGCGGCTCCTGGAAGACATCACCGCGATCGCCGACCTCGATCGCGTGCGCGGGCTGTTCGACGCGCTCGAGCGCGGCGAGAGTTTCGTGCGTCTGCTCGAGCTCGCCAATGCCGGCGCCGGCGTGCAGATCTTCATCGGCACGGAGAACCCGCTGTTCGCCAACACCGGCTGCTCGATGGTGGTGGCGCCGTTCCGCGATTCGCAGGAGCGCATCCTGGGCGCCATCGGCGTGATCGGTCCGACACGCCTCAACTACGCCCGCATCATCCCGCTGGTCGACTACACCGCGCGAACGATCGGCCGGGTGGTGGGTTAGGCGCGTTCACACGCGCCGGCGGGCGGCAGCGCCTTCTGAGGCGCGAGAGCCCGCACCGCGCAGAAAAGGCAAGGAAGCGGGCTGCAGGCCCGCGGTCCAATGCTTACCAATCCTTCTCGTCGAAATCCTCGAACAGCTTCATGTCCTGCTCGTCGTCGGACGGCGGCGCCTCGTCGTCGGCCGGGATCGACAGCACCTTGAGACGCGTCTCCGGCCCGATCAGCGTCACCAGCTCCAGGAGATCGTCGCGGGCGAGGGCCACGCAGCCCTTGGTCGGCGCGTAATCGGGACGCGCGATGTGGAGAAAGATGGCACTGCCCCATTCGCCCTCGGGCGGGTCGTCGTTGTAGCCCACCACGACGACGAGGTCGTAGAGCCCGTCGTCGCGCCACATCTTCTCGTGGCTCCATTCGTTGGGGATGTGGACCAGGCGGTTGTAGGTGGGCGCGCGCGGGTCGTCGCACCAGCCATCGTGCTCGTTGATCGGCCGGACCGGCAGCCGGACCTTGGGCAGGACCAGCCGGTCGTTGCGGAAATAGAGGCGGCGCAAGGGGAAGCTGCCGGCGGGCGTCGCGGCGTCGCCCTCGACCTTGTCCTCGCGCACGCCGCCTGCACCCACCGTGCAACGCCAGCGCCGGTCGCCCAGCGAGGCCCAGCCCAGCGAGGTGTCGGCCGAATCGGCCTGGACGATCAAAACGTCTTGCTCGGACATTGCCTGAAACTCCGGTGCCCCTCATAAAGGCACGCTCTTGAGGGAGAAAGCGATGGCTTATGTCGTAACGCCGCCCGCCACCGTCGGCGTGCCGGTCCATGGAACCGGCGATCTGTTCCCGGTGCGCCGCATCTTCTGCGTCGGCCGCAACTATGCCGCCCATGCCCGCGAGATGGGCCACGATCCCGATCGCGAGCCGCCCTTCTTCTTCACCAAGCCGGCCGACGCCATCGTCGTCTGCGCCGACCCCAAGAACCCGGCCAAGGTCGCTTACCCCTCCTCGACCAAGAACCTGCACCACGAGATGGAGCTGGTGGTGGCCATGAAGTCGGGCGGCACCAACATCGCGGTCGACAAGGCGCTCGAGCATGTCTTCGGCTACGGCGTCGGCCTCGACATGACCCGCCGCGACCTGCAGAACCAAGCCAAGGACATGGGCCGGCCGTGGGACATGGGCAAGGGTTTCGACCAGTCCGCGCCGATCGGCGAGATCTATCCCGCCGCGCAGATCGGCCATCCGGCGAAGGGCACCATCCAGCTCGACGTCAACGGCAAGACTCGCCAGAAGTCCGACCTCAACGCGCTGATCTGGAGCGTGCCGGAGACGATCTCCTATCTCTCCGGCCTGGTCGAGCTCGCCGCCGGCGACCTGATCTACACCGGCACGCCCGACGGCGTCGCCGCCGTGGTCAAGGGCGACACGCTTGCAGGCTTCGTCGACGGCTGCGGCACGGTGACTTGCACTCTCGTCTAGCGCGTCTTAGGCGCTAGACGAAGCGGGCGGCAGCGCCTTCTGAGGCGCGAGTCGCGGCCGTCCGCGGCCGCTGTCCCGCACGCTTCAGGACAGACAAGAACGCTCTACAACTGCTGCGCCCTGAACGTGTCGCACTTGTTGGGATCGCCGCTGTCCAGCCCGATGCGGAACCAGCGCGTGCGCTGCGCGCTCGAGCCGTGGGTGAAGCTGTCGGGCACGACCCTGCCTTGTGCCTGCCTTTGCAGCCGGTCGTCGCCGATCGCCGAGGCGGCCGCCAGCGCCTGATCGACGTCCTTGTCGTCGATCATCTTGCCGCCGCTCTTCTGCTCGGCGCGGTTGGCCCACACGCCGGCGAAGCAATCGGCCTGCAGCTCGACCCTCACCGAGAGCGCATTGGCGTCGCGCTTGCTCATGCTCTGGCGCATCTGGTCGACCTTGGCAGTGATGCCGAGCTGGTTCTGCACGTGGTGGCCGACCTCGTGGGCGATCACATAGGCCTGCGGGAACTGGCCGGGGGCGTGGAAGCGGCTCGCCAGATCGTCGAAGAAGCCCAGGTCGAGATAGACGCGCTCGTCGGCCGGACAATAGAACGGCCCCATCGCCGACTGTCCGGTACCGCACGCCGTGCGCGTGGCGTCGCGATAGAGCACCAGTTTGGGATCGACATAGCGCCGGCCCATGTCGCTGAACAGCGACGTCCAGACGTCCTCGGTGCTCTTCAGCACGCGCGACACGAAGTGGGTTTCGGCATCGGCCGCCGGCGCCCGCGCCGTTCGGCTGCTTTGGCTGGTGGGCGCCGTGTAGCTCGCTGTGTCGCCGCCCGCCAGGCCGCTCAAAAGCGCCATGGGATCGACGCCGAATATCAAGGCGATCACGATGAAGGCCACCAGGCCGATGCCGCCCTTGAACAGGCCGCCACCGCCGCCGCCGATCGGGATCGGGATGCCGCCGCCGCCAAATCCGCCGCCTCCGAAACCGCCACCGCCAAATCCGCCTTCGCCGCGGCGATCCTCGATATTGCTGCTCTCGTCGCCGTCCATCTGCATCGCAGCTCTCCCAGATCGAGATCGTCCCAAGATCGTCTATAGTGCCGGGCAATGAGTCTCACCATTGCCACCTGGAACATCAATTCGGTCCGCCTCCGGATGGCTAACGTCGAACGCTACCTGAGGATGCGAAAACCGGACGTTTTATGCCTGCAGGAGACCAAGTGCCCGGACGAGCATTTCCCGCACATGGCGTTCGAGGCCCTGGGTTACAAGCACCGGCTGGTCCAGGGCATGAAGTCCTACAACGGCGTGGCGATCGTTTCCAAGGTGCCGTTCAAGGCGACCGACATCCATCACCGCTGCGGCAAGGAAGATTGCCGGCACATCGAGGCCGCCCTCGACATCGGCGGCGATCCGATCTTCTTGGACAACCTCTACATCCCGGCCGGCGGTGACATTCCCGATCCCGACCAGAACGACAAGTTCGCGCACAAGCTCGATTTCTACCGCGAGATGGCGCAGTGGTTCGCCGACCGCAAGCCCGGTCCGCGCGTTCGCAAGGGGCTGCGGCGCATCGCCGTCGGCGATCTCAACGTGGCGCCGCTCGAGCACGACGTCTGGAGTCACAAGCAACTGATCAAGATCGTGTCGCACACGCCGGTCGAGGTCGACCTGTTCGGCCGCCTAAAGGCCTCGCTCGACTGGATCGACGTACCGCGCCGCTTCGTGCCCTCGGACGAGAAGCTCTATTCGTGGTGGAGCTACCGCAACAACGACTGGCGCGCCTCCAATCGTGGCCGGCGTCTCGACCATATCCTTGCCACGCCGGCGCTGTCGGACGCCCTCAAGAGCCACCACATCGATGCCGATACGCGCGATTGGGACAAAGCATCGGACCACGTGCCGGTGCTGGCAACGTTCGAGGTCTGAGGAGGAAGCGTCATGGCTATTGTCGGAGTTCTGGTCATCGGCCTGATCGTGGGCCTGCTTGCGCGCTTCATCACGCCCGGCCCCAATCCGCGCGGCATCATCGTCACCATCGTGATCGGCATCGTCGGTGCGGTGATCGCGACCTACGGCGGCCAGGCGCTCGGCCTCTATCAATATGGCGAGCCCGCTGGCTTTATCGGCTCGGTGCTGGGCGCCGTGGTGTTGCTGGTGCTGCTGCGGCTTTTCACGCGCTGAGACGGGGGGCAAGACGGCGCTAAGCGACCCGATACAGAAAATACCGCCCGGCCGGCACGCCGGGCGGATCGGGCAGGCGCTGCCAGCGCGCAACGTCGAGCGGCTGGTTGGCGAGCACGTAGCCGCCTGGCGCGGCGAGCGCGTCGAGCGCGGGCCCCAGCCATTTGCCCATCGCCATGTTGGCCTGATGATCGCCGGTGCCGAGATCGGTGTGGATCAGCGCCGCGCAGGCGCCGAGCTGGCGAGCGGCCCGCGGGATCGCGTCGCGCGCTTCGCCCAGGAACAGCCGGTCGTCGGGCGGGATGCAGTCGGGATGGGCCGCCACCTTGCGCTCGAACACGTAGATCGCGCGGCCGGGAAAGAGATCGCGCAGATGGTCGTAGGTGCGGCCGTTGCCCAGACCGACTTCGAGGATCGGCCCGGGCAGGGCCTGGACGGCGGGCTTCAGAAAGTTCAGGCAGTCGCGCTGCGCCTGCATGCGCGCGATGAAGCTGTCGAGCCGGCTCATGACCGATGATCAGGCCGCCTTGTTGGTCGTC
>JABCYT010000375.1 GCA_013290035.1 Alphaproteobacteria bacterium | reverse complement strand
TCAGGGACACGATCTGCAGGATCGACGTCGACTTCTTCTCGACCGTGAGGCCCTGCGCCTGCACCGAGGCCGGCAGCGAGGCCAGCGCCGTGCTGACCCGATTCTGCACCAGCACCTGCGCGAAATCGAGGTCGGTGCCGATCTCGAACGTCACGGTAAGAGTGTAGGTGCCGGCGTCGGTGCTGTACGACTGCATGTAGATCATGCCTTCGACGCCGTTCACCTGCAGCTCGATCGGCAGGGCGACATTCTCGACGACGGTCTTCGCGCTGGCGCCCGGATAGGTCGTGGTCACCTGCACGGTCGGCGGCACGATATTGGGATACTGGGCGATCGGCAGGGTGGCCAAGGCGACGCCGCCGATCAGGACGATGACGATCGCCAGCACATTGGCGAGGACCGGCCGATTGATGAAGAACGCGGAGATCATCGGAATTCGGGCCGGTTACTTGGTCGGGGCGGCAGGCGGTGCGGCGGCGGGCGGCGCGGCAGCCGGTGGCGTAGCGGCCGGTGTTGCCGCCGCCGGCGGCGCGGCGATGGTGGTTTCCTTGGGCACGACCTTTCCGCCCGGGACCGCCCTGCCGTTGGTCGTCAGCACGACGCGATCGTCGGCGGTGAGGCCGGTCGCGATCACGCGCAGACCACCGACCAGCAGTTGACCGGTGGTGACCCGGCGCTGCTCGACGACGTCGTCCTTGTTGACGACCAGCACGTACTTGCCGGCCTGATCCTCGGTGATGACGCGGTCGGGAATCAGGAAGTCGGCCGTCGCGGTCAGTGCCGTGGGCACCCTGATGCGGGCGAAGAAGCCCGGCAGCAGATCGCGATTGGGATTGTTGAACAGGCCGCGCACCAGGATCGTGCCGGTCATGGGATCGATTTCAGGCGAGACGTAGTTGAAGAAGCCCTGGTGGGGGAAGCCCTCTTCGTCCATCAGGCCGATATCGAGCGGTATCTTGCTGATCTCCTCGACGGTCAGGCGGCGCTTGAGATTGTCGCGGATGCTGAGGACGTCCTGCTCGCTCATGTTGAATTCGACATAGATCGGGTTGAGCTGGACGATGGTGGCGAGCTTGGTCGCCGTCGTCGCGCCGACCAGCTCGCCCACCGAGACCAGATGCTTGGTGACGACGCCGTCGAACGGCGCCGTGACGCTGGTGTAGCCCAGGTTGGTCTGGGCGATGACGAGGTTACCTTCCTGGTTCTCGACGTTGGCGCGCGCCGAATCGCGCTTGGCCTTGGCCTGGTCATAGGTGTTCTGCGCCGTGACGTTCTGGCGCAACAGCGTCTCCTGGCGGGTGAACTCGGCCTCGGCGTTCAGCAGTTGGGCCTTCGCCGAATCGAGCTCGGCCTGGGCCTCCTTGACCTTGGCCTGGTACATGGTCTGCTCGATCAGGAAGAGCAGGTCGCCCTTCTTCACGTAGCCGCCGTCGGTGTAGTTGATCGAGCTCAGGAAGCCTTCGACTCGGGCCACCAGGTCGACGGTGTTGAAGGCCACAGTGTTGCCGGTCAGCACCTCGTAGGGCTGGATCTGCCGCTGCAACGGCTTGGCCACGCTGATCTCCGGCGGCGGCGGCGGCTGGAACTTATTGTCGGGCTTGCAGCCGACCAATGCGGCGGCCACCAAGGGCAGCAAGATCAGGCTGCGATACGACATGGTTCGGACGACGCTCCCCGCGATACTGGTCGCAAGCGTTAGCGCATCCGCCCCTGGATTGCCACCGCGGAGACCTCAGGCGAAGGGGTACGGCCCTTCAAAATCGCCGATATAGCTCGTGTGCGTGACCATGACGCCGTCGCGCCACCAATGCAGCAGGCAAGCCGGCGGCTCGCGGAAGGAGGCGGGTTGGGCGTCGGGCCGAAGGCGGAGTGCAATTTGTGTCGCCGTGCTCGGACAGGAGCACAGCAGGGTGCCCGCCCAGCGCTGCAGGATGGGCCGGTGGACGTGGCCGCACAGCACGCGTTCGACGTTGGCGAAGCGGCCGATCACCGCCGCGATGCGCTCCGGCCGCCGGCACATGTACTTGTCGAGATAGGGAATGCCGCAGGCGATCGGCGGATGATGCATCAGCACCACGGTCGGTGCGCCTGGCGCGGCGGCGAGCGTCGTCGCGAGCCACGCCAGGCCCGCCTCGTCGACGTCGCCGTGATGGTCGCCCGGCACCGTCGTGTCGAGGGCGACGATGCGCACGGCATGGCGATCGATGACGTAATGCTTGGGCCCGCTCGCCGGCAGATAGGCGTGCTCGGGGAAGCACCGCGCCAGCCTCTCGCGATCGTCGTGGTTGCCCGGCATCAGCAGGTAGGGCCGCTCGAGGCCGCCGAGCAGCGCCCGCAACGAGTCGTATTCGGCCTGCAGCCCCTCATCGACCAGATCGCCGGTGATCAGCACGAGGTCGGGTCGGGGATCGAGCCGGTTCAGATGCTCGACGGCGTCGGCGAACATGCGGTTGGAGTCGACGGCGTCCTTGTAAAGCTCGCCCGTCGGCCGCACGTGCAGGTCGGAGATTTGCGCCAGCAGCATGGGGAGGTCAGGCACGCCGGAAGATCAGCGAAAGATTATTGGCCGGCATCTCGACGATTTCTGGAGCACCGAAGCCGTTCTCGTTCGCACAGGCCGCCACCTCCTCGAGATCGCGCACGCCCCAGGCCGGGTTGCGTCGCCGCAGGTTGCGGTCGAAGGCGTCATTGCTCGGCGCGGTGTGCCGGCCATGACGGCGGTAAGGCCCGTAGAGATAGAAGAGGCCGTCTGCCGACAGCAGGCGGCCAGCGCCGGCGATCAGGCCGGTCGCCGCCGGCCACGGCGCGATGTGGATCATGTTGCTGCACAGCACGGCATCGGCTTGCTCGACAGGCCATGCCTTCGATTGCGCATCGAGCGCCACGGCAGGACGGACATTGCCAAGGCCGGTCTCACGCGCCCAGTCGTCGATGCTGGCGCGGGCGGTGCTGTCGGGATCGCTCGGCTGGAAGACGAGGCCGGGCAAGGCGGCGGCGAAATGCATGACGTGCTCGCCCGAGCCGCTCGCCACTTCCAGCACGAGGCCTTCGTCCGGTAGGTGCCGGCGCAGCACGTCGAGGATCGGCTGGCGGTTGCGCGCCGCCGCCGGGGCGTGGCGCCTCATCGTGCTGCCCTCATCGCTTGCCAGACATGCGCCGGCGTGGCCGGCCCTTCGAAATCTTTGACGCCGAGCGGCGCCAGGGCGTCGAGGATGGCATTGGCGATGGCGGGAAAGGCCGCGATCGCACCCGCCTCGCCGCAGCCCTTCACGCCCAGCGGATTGGTCGTGCAGGGCGTGCCGTTGAAGCCGAGATCGAACGATACAAGGTCGTCGGCGCGCGGCAGGGCGTAATCCATGAAGGACGCGGCGATCATCTGCCCCGACTCCGGATCGTACGTCGCGTGCTCGAGCAGCGCCTGGCCGACGCCCTGCGCCATCGCGCCATGCGCCTGGCCGGAGGCGATCATCGGGTTGACCAGCACGCCGTAATCGTCGACCGCGGTGTAGCGCGCCAGCGAGACGCGACCGGTGTCGCGGTCGATCTCGACCTCGACGACATGGGCGCCGTTGGGGAACGTCAGATGCTCGCGCGTCCAGGCATGATAGGTGTCGAGCGGCTTGCTCTTCTCGCGCCCGAGGGCTGCGATCTCGAGCAGGCCGACGGCCCGGTCGGTGCCCGACACGACGAAGCGTCCGTCCTCGAAGCGGATGTCGGCCTCGGCCGCCTCCAGCGCATCGGCGGCCAGCGCCGTGCCCTTGGCGATGATCTCGTCCGAGGCGCGCCACATCGCGGTGCCGCCCATGTAGGTCGCGCGCGAGCTGCCGTGGCCGCCGCCCGCGACGATCAGGTCGGTGTCGCCCTGGCGCAGCCGGATCTGTTCGTTGGGCACGCCCAGGCGATGGGCGAGGATCTGCGGGAACGTCGTCTCGTGGCCCTGGCCGATATGCTGCGTGCCGGTGATCAGCGACACCGTGCCGTCAGGCTCGAAGCGGATGTCGACATTCTCGTCCGGCGGGCCGCCGGTGCCCTTGATGTGGTAGGCGAAGCCCAGGCCGCGCAGCTTGCCCTCAGCCTCGCTCCGCCGGCGCCGTTCGGCGAAGCCTTCAAAGTCGGCGCGGACCAGCGCGTTATTGAAGGTCTCGGCAAAGGTGCCGCTGTCGACCTGGAAGCCGAAGCTGTTGGTCATCGGCATGGCGTCGGCCGGCACCATGTTGAGGCGCCGCAGCTCGACGCGGTCGAAGCCATGCTGTTGGGCCGCGGCATCGATCAGGCGTTCCAGGATGTTCACCGTCTCGGCGAAGCCTGGCCCCCGCGTCACCCCGATCGGTGCCGTGTTGCTGAGGACCGCCACGATATGGAGCGCGATCGAAGGGATGCGATACACCGTGCCCTGCAGATGGACGTACTGGTAGGTCTGCACGCCGCCGCCGGCGCCCGCCATGTAGGCGCCGAGATTGGCGACGCTGGCGACCTTGAGCGCCAGGAACCTGCCGGCGGCGTCGAGCGCCAGCGCCGCCTCGGCCTGCGTGTCGCGCGCGGCGTGGTCGGCCAAGAACACTTCGCTGCGGCTGGCGATCCATTTAACCGGCCGGCCGGTGCGCTTTGCTGCCCACAGGATCAGGGCATGCTCGGCATAGGCAAAGTTCTTGGCACCGAAGCCGCCGCCGACGTCGGGCGCGATGAAGCGCACGTCCTTCGGTTCGACACCCAGTGCGCGCGCCACATGGTTTCGG
>JABCYT010000374.1 GCA_013290035.1 Alphaproteobacteria bacterium | reverse complement strand
CCTGCTGGTTGGCACCAACAACTATTTCGGCCTGACCTTCGATCCGTCCTGCATGGAAGCCGCCATCGAGGCGATCCGTGCCGAGGGCACCGGCACGACCGGCTCGCGCATCGCCAACGGCAGCTATACCGAGCATGTGGCGCTGGAGCAGGAGATCGCGGCATTCTACGGCAAGAAGCACTGCATGGTGTTCACGACCGGCTACCAGGCCAATCTGGGCGTGATCTCCACCCTGGCCGACCAGGGCGACTTCCTGCTGATCGACGCCGACAGCCACGCCTCGATCTACGACGCCTGCAAGATGACGCGGGCCGAGGTCGTCCGCTTCAAGCACAACGACCCGTCGAGCCTGGAGGCCCGCCTGCGCCGTCTCAGCGGCAAGGAGGGGGGCGACAACCCCGGCAACCGGGTGGTGGTGCTGGAGGGCATCTACTCGATGCTGGGCGACAGCGCCCCGCTCAAGGAATTCATCGAGGTCTGCAAGCAATACGGTGCCTACGTGCTGGTCGATGAGGCCCATTCGCTGGGCGCGCTGGGCGACCACGGCCGCGGCCTCTGCGAGGCGGTGGGCGTGCTGGACGACTGCCATTTCATCGTCGGCACCTTCTCCAAGACCCTGGGCGCCATCGGCGGCTACTGCGTGTCGGACGATCCCGACTTCGACATCCTGCGCGTCACCGTGCGCTCCTACATGTTCACGGCCTCGCTGCCGCCCTCGATCGTGGCCTCCGTCCGCCAGGCGCTGCGCGTGGTAAAAGCCAAGCCCGAGCTGCGCAAGCAGCTCTGGGACAATGTCTCGACGCTCTATGACGGGCTCAAGGAGCAGGGCTTCACCCTCGGTCCCGAGCACGGCCCGGTGGTGGGCGTCCACCTGCCGGACCGCATGACCGCCATCGGCTTCTGGCGCGCCATGCTGGAGGCCGGCATCTACGTCAACGTCGCCGTGCCGCCGGCCACGCCCAACGGCGTCTCGCTGCTGCGCTGCTCGCTCTGCGCCGTCCACACGCGCGAGCAGCTCGAGCACATGGTCGAGGTCATGACCGGCATCGGCCGCCAGATGGGTGTCCTTCCCCCGCCGAAGCTGCGCGCCGCCAGCGGCCGATAAGGTCGGCGCTACCGCTGCTTCGAAGCGGAATTGGTTTCCTCGGTGAGCGGGCCGGCGCAGTAATTCCGGCCGAGAAAATCCAGGAATTGCCGGTCCTGGGCGTCCCGCGCATGCGCGAGGGCGCGTTCGACGGCCGGGCACTCGAAGGGGCGCCACTCGGCGCCGCCGCCCAAAGGATGGAACAGCGCGCCTTGCCGGCCGGAGCGAAAGTAGGTGTAGAAGGCAAGCGGTATGCGCGACCAGTCGTAGCTCGGCATCACGCCGTCGCGGACGTATTCCTCGCCCACGCCAAACTTGAAAATAATGCGGCCCGCCACGGGCTCCGGTCGCCTGGAAGGCCACGGCGCCGGCAGCGTGGCGGCATCGACGATGCCGGGCCTGAGCTCACGATCGATGAAGCGGCCGAACAGCCAGAGATCGACGTTGAAGGACAAGGCGCTCGCGGCAACGATGGCAGCGAACAGGATCAAGGGCCGTTCGGCGCGCCGCAGCCACGCCGCCGGCGCGGGCAAGGCGAGGACCAGCGCCAGCGCCATTGCGTAGAGGCCCGTGTGGCGTGTCCAGGTGCTCGTCTTCAGGCTCGTACCGGTCGCGGCGCACCATAGTCCGAACGCCGCGATTGCCAGCGTGGCGAGCGGCAAGTACCGCCAACGCAGCCGCAAGGTGTCAGCGCCCGGCACCAGCAGCAAAAACCATAAGACCGCAATCATCGGAAAATACATCAGTGTCCGCAGCATCCAGACGGGACTGAGGTAGGCGAAGCGGTTGGCCTCCTGGGCCGCGCCGTCCGTCGGATTGGTCGGCGGCAGCCAGCGCGCCGCCGCCAGGTAGAACGCCAGCAGCGCCACCGAGAGCACGGCGACCGCGATCAGGCTCCGCGTCGGCAGGCGCTGGCCGAACAGGGGCAGCGCGAGGCCGGCGGCAACGAAGAGCAGACCCATCAAGGCGAGTGAGGGATGGCTGAACGCCATGACGGGCCCCAGCAGCAGCGTGGCCAGCACGACACCCGCGGTCGAGCGGGCCGGATCGCTCACCAACGCCAGCCAGATCAGCCACACGCCGACGCCGAAGATCAATTCGGTCGGGAAATAAATCATCGCCAGGGCGAGCGCCAGGTAAAGCCGCGAGAACAGCCGATCGCGCTCGACGGCCCGCAGCGCCAGCCACAGGACGAGCGGGACGGCGAAATAAAGCACGTGCGCCACCGTCAAATAGGCGCCGGCATCGAGGTCGAAGGCGGCGCGCGCCAGCCAGGCCGGCCCGTGCATCGCGAAGACCGCGACGGCGCGGCTCGCGATCTGGCTGGCATAGAGATCCCACAGGCTGCCGAACCAGCCGGACGAGAGGATCACGGCGCCGTCGTCGTGCATCAGGCAACGCGTCCAGGTCCCCAGCCCGGCGGTCAGCAGGAACGCCGCGAGGAGCGCCTTGTCGCTCCGATCCAGGAGGCGGCCTTCGACACTCGGTATGCGCCACCGGTTCTCTGGACGCGCGTCCTCGAGCGGCTGCCTTAACAGGGTCACAACCATGACTATAGGGAGCTTTGGCGCCCGCCGGGCGCCAGTGAGCACCTGCACAGCCGCTTTCACACAGTTGTCACAACAAGCGATCGTGGCCGGGTGTAGCGTTTTCGGCGGGTGGACTAAAATGGGAACCGTTACCGATTGGGATGGATTTGTCCTGCTCTGGATCAACCAGCCAGCGGGCCGAAACGGCGTTGTCGACAAGCTGATCTACGACATAGCCGATGCGCAGCTGCTGAAAGGCGGCGTCTTCCTGGCCGTGTACTGGTGGCTTTGGTTCGACCGGAAAGGGCAGTGGCGGCGCGACGTCGTTGTCGCGATGGTTGCAGCGATCGTCACCGCCATCCTGTCTCGTCTCTTGCAGGTCGGGTTGCCATTCCATCAACGACCGCTGCATTCACCGGGCATTGGCATCCATGTGCCCCTCGCCGTCGATCCCGAGACGCTGAATGCCTTCAGCTCCTTCCCCAGCGATCACGCGATGCTGTTCTTTGCCCTGTGTGTTCCCCTCTGGAATCGCTCGCGATGGCTTGGTGCAGCGGCGATGCTCTGGACCGTGCTCGTGATCTGCCTGCCCAGAATATATCTCGGATACCATCATCCGAGCGACGTGCTGGGCGGCGCTGTTCTCGGCGTTTTCTTCATGCTGGTGCTCAGTGCGCTGGTGGCGCGCACGAGCTTCCCCGATCGCGCCGTCCATTTTGCGACCTTCCACCCCGCCGCGTTCTATCCCCTGGCGTTCGTTCTGTCCTTTGAGCTTGCCATGCTTTTCGCCGACGTGCGGCATCTGCTTCTCGACGCCATGGGCCTGGGCAAGATGCTGATCGCCTGAGCCAAGCACTGCAATTCGTCCCCTCGTCATCCGTGCCGGACTGGGCGATAAAGGCGCGCCATGTTCACGCTGGCACATCTTTCCGATCCGCATCTGCCGATGCCGCAGGCGCGCGCCATCGATCTCGTCGGCAAGCGCGCGACGGGCTACCTCAACTGGTGGCGGCACCGTGTGCACCTGCACGTGCCCGAGGCGCTGGCCGGCATCGTGGCCGACATCAAGGCCGAGCAGCCCGACCACATTGCGCTGACCGGCGACCTGGTGAACATCTCGCTGCCCACCGAGTTCACGCGCGCCGCCCAATGGCTGGCCGCACTGGGCGGACCGCACGACGTGACCGTCATTCCCGGCAATCACGACGTCTATGTCGCCACGGCGTGGCCCGAGAGCCTCGGCCTGTGGGGCGCCTACATCGCGGGCGACGGCCAGCCGCCGGCGAGCGGCTTCGACGTCTTCCCGACCTTGCGGCGGCGCGGGCTGGTGGCGCTGGTCGGCCTGTCGAGCGGCGTGCCCAAGCCGCCTTTGTTCGCCACCGGCACCTTGGGCGAGGCGCAGATCGCCGCGGCCGAGCGCCTGCTGGCCGATCTCGGGCGCGAGGGCCTGTGTCGCATCGTGCTGATCCATCATCCGCCGCTCACCACCGAGAAGCACTTCAAGCGCCTGACCGACGCCGCCGCCTTCCAGGCGATGATCCGCCGCGCGGGCTGCGAGCTCATCCTGCACGGCCACAATCACCGGAGCGAGGTGGCGCGCATCGCCGGGCCGGACGGGCCGGTGCCCGTGATCGGCGTCACCTCGGCCTCGGCGGCGCCCGGCAGCAAGTACGGCCGCGCGCGCTACCACTTGATTCACATCGAGCGCGAGAACGAGGGCTGGCGGATCGGCGTCGAATTGCGCGCCCTGCGCAAGGACGGCGCGGGCTGCGAGCCCGATGGCGACCTCGTGTTCCACAGCGGCCGGGCGCTCGCCGTGGTAGCTTGAGGCAATGGCCTCTCCTGACATCGTCGTGTCGCCGGTCGACGGCAAATCCGACCTCAAAGCCTTCATCGCCCTGCCCAAGCGGCTTTATGCCGGCCACAAGGGCTACATCGCCCACCTGAACGTCGAGCGGCAGGAAGCCTTCTCTCCCAAGAAGAACCCGCTGTTCGGCCATGTCGAGGTGCAGTTCTTCCTGGCGCGCCGCGCCGGCCGCGTGGTCGGCCGCATCACCGCCCAGATCGATCGCGCCTATCTCGAGCGCTATGCCGACGCCACCGGCCATTTCGGCTGTCTGGCGGCCGAGGACGACCC
>JABCYT010000373.1 GCA_013290035.1 Alphaproteobacteria bacterium | reverse complement strand
CCGCGCACGTAGAACGGATCGCTGAGGTGTTTGAAAATCGTGGCGCCGATATCGGCCGGCGTCGGCATGGCCGACTTCGAGCCGCCGGCCGCGGCGGCGCCGACCAGCTTGGCGTATTCCGGATCCATCGCCGCGCCGCTGCCGGCTGTCGGCATGGTGGCGACCTGCCAGACCGCCACGATGCCGACGAAGATCAGCAGGGACAGCGCCGCCGCCCGCAATCCCAGCGAATTTCTCACCGACGGCACGCCCTCAGCTCCGCTTGATGGCGAAGCTGTTGACGTATTGGTCGGGCTTGGCGGGATCGAAGGGCTTGCCCATCACCACGATCGTCTTCTTGACCGGATCGGGCGGCGCCAGCCCCATCTCCTTCATCATCGCGGCGGTATCGGTGGCGAGGAAGACCTCCGAGGCCACCTTGGCGTAGTCGACATCGGCCTTGAGCTGCCCCCAGCGCTTCATCTGGGTCAGGATCCAGATCGCGAACTGGTTCCACGGGAAGGGATCGAAGTCGATGCGGTTAGGGTCCTTCTTCACCGAACCCAGGCCGTCGGCATAGGTGCCGGTCAGGATCTGCTCGAGCACGGTCTCGGGCTGGTTGAGGTAGTTCTGCGGCGCGATCGCCTTGGCGATCTCCTTGCGGTTCTCGGCCTTGGACGCGAACGTCGTGGCCTCGATGATCGCCTTCAGGAGCGCGCGATAGGCGTTGGGATTCTGGCCGGCGAATTCCTTGCTGACGGCGAAGGCGCAGCACGGATGGCCGTCCCACAGCTCCTTGGTGAGGAGATGGATGAAGCCCACGCCGTCATAGACCGCCCGCTGGTTGAACGGGTCGGGCCCGAGATAGCCGTCGATATTGTCGGCGCGCAGATTGGCGACCATCTCAGGCGGCGGCACCGAGCGGATCGAGATGTCCTTGTCGGGATCGAGCCCGTGCTCGGCCACGTAGTAGCGCAGCAGGTAGTTGTGCATCGAGTAGTCGAACGGCACGGCGAACTTGAAGCCCTTCCAGTCCTTGGGGTCGCGCTTGTCCTTGTGCTTCATCGCCAGGGTGATCGCCTGGCCGTTGATGTTCTCGATCGCCGGGATGGTCCACGGCACCGGGTTCGAGCCGACGCCCAGCGAGATGGCGAGCGGCATGGGCGAGAGCATGTGCGAGGCGTCGTATTCCTTGGCCAGCGACTTGTCGCGGATGACCGCCCAGCCCGCCGTCTTCACCACTTCGACGTCGAGCCCGTGCTTGGCATAGAAGCCCATCGGGTGGGCCATGATGATGGGCGTGGCGCAGGTGATGGGGATGAAGCCCACCTTGAGATCCTTCTTCTCCGGCGCACCGCCCTGGGCGAAGGCCTCGCGCGCGGCGGCGAGCGGCAGCACGGAGGAAATCGCGGCCATCGCCGTGGCGGCGCCGACCGTCTTCAGGAACAGGCGGCGCTGGGCGTCGACCGGGAAGGCGGCCCGCAGGACCGCGGCATCGACGACCCGGTTCCACCGCGCCTCCTCGCCCGCCGGCACCGCCGTCAGTCGGCCATGCTCCGGCGCCGGATGATTGCCGCCGCAACGGCAGCGCCGGCCGAGCCGGGATTGGGGATCGAAGGGATCCTTGAACATCGACGAGCCTCCTGTTTGACGCGCTGCTGGCGAGCGCTTCGGGGCCATCGAACGCAAGGCGTATGCCAAGGGCTTCGAACGCTGCGCGATAGGGAAGATCCGCAGGCCCAACCAAATATGCCCAGAAAGTCGGCAATTCAGCGCGATTCGGCCTGCGAAATTCTGCGACTCGAATCTTAGCGCTGGGGATTAAATTTATGGAATCGCTGACTCTTTCCCCGATTTCCGCTCGATTTCTTATTGCGTCCCGACTCACCCTTATGGCACTCTATTGCTTGTGGGTTGTTGGGTGCCCACCACGATATGTCGGCCACCCGCCTCCAAGAATGGTTTCATGAGGAACCGCAAGGCGGAATGGTTGGGGAGTGGGTCGATGGCGTTATCGCGACATGAGCGGACCAGACGGAAAGCCGATCTCAACCCGCTCGAGATGATCGAAAAGGTCGTCTCCGCCAACGACTGGCCTTTCGATCGCACATCGGACCGCGAGATCGCCGTCGAAGTCGCCGGCCGCTGGTGCGACTACCGCATGTTCTTCAGCTGGCGCGACGACGTCGAGGCCCTGCATTTCACCTGCGCCTACGATGTCCGCATTCCGAGCGAGCGCCATACCGACATCCACGTCCTGCTGGCGCTGATCAACGAGAAGATGTGGCTGGGCCACTTCGATCTGTGGACCGACGAAGGCCTGCCGATGTTCCGCCACGCCATCCCGCTGCGCGGCACCGCAGGCCTGATGCCCGAGCAGCTGAACGACCTCGTCGAGGTCGCGATCAGCGAAAGCGAACGCTTCTATCCCGCCTTTCAATACGTCGTATGGGCCGGCAAGACCCCCGCCGACGCGCTCACCGCCTCGATCCTGGAGACGGTCGGCGAAGCCTGACCCGGAAAAGAACCGTCCGACGCCCCCTCTCGTAAAAGTATAAGAAAAAGTCTCGTATCGTTCGGATTGTTCTCAGCGGCGCCGGTCCTCAAAGACCGGCGCCGCGCCCATTTTGCGGTCGCGCCCATTCTTCGGCTGCCATCGGCCGGCTATAACCCTCGCCCAATGAACACTCTCCTGATCCCCTATCCCGAGATCGACCCGGTGCTGGTCCAGCTCGGGCCCTTCGCCATCCGCTGGTATGCGCTGGCTTACATCGCGGGCCTCGTCATCGGCTGGCAGATCATGCGGCGCGTCTGCGAGCAGCCGCCCAAGCTGCTCTCGCCGGTCAAGATCGACGACTTCCTGCTGTGGGCCGCCCTTGGCGTCATCCTGGGCGGCCGGCTGGGCTACGTACTGTTCTACAAGCCGCTATTCTACGCCGCCAACCCGCTCGCCATCCTGACCCTGTGGGAAGGCGGCATGTCGTTCCATGGCGGGCTTTTGGGCGTCGTCGTCGCCATCCTGGCCTTCGCCCGGCGCAACAAGGTCGACCCGTTCATGTTGTCGGACCTGGTGGCCCTCGTGGTGCCGATCGGCCTGTTCTTCGGCCGGCTGGCCAACTTCATCAACGGCGAGCTGTGGGGCCGCGTCACCGACGTGCCGTGGGCCATGATCTTTCCGCGCGGCGGCCCGCTGCCGCGCCATCCCAGCCAGCTCTATCAGGCGTTTTTCGAGGGCGTGGTGGTGTTGCTCGTGCTCCTGGCCGTGTGGCGTCTCACCGACGGCCGGCGTCGGCCCGGCCTGCTGACCGGCGTGTTCTGCGTCGGCTACGGCGTGGCCCGCATCGTCGGCGAATTGTTCCGCGAGCCCGATGCCCATCTCGGCTACCTCGTGGGACAATGGCTCACCATGGGCATGTTGCTGTCGGTTCCCGTGCTGGCCTTCGGCGGCTGGCTGATCGCCCGGGCGTATCGGCGACCCGCCTTGTCGTGATCCCCCGTAGCGCGAGCCCTTGGCCGTGACCACGGAGCTCGGCCGACTGATCGCAAGGCGCATCGCGCTCACCGGCCCGATCTCGATCGCCGACTTCATGGCCGAAGCGCTCGGCCACCCCCACCTCGGTTACTATCGTCACGCGCTGCCGGTGGGCGCGGCCGGCGATTTCACGACGGCGCCGGAAATCTCCCAGATGTTCGGCGAGCTTTTCGGCGCCTGGCTGGCCGAGCGCTGGCTGGCGATGGGCCGGCCGCGGCCGGTGCGCCTGGTCGAGCTGGGCCCCGGCCGCGGCACCCTGATGGCCGATGCACTGCGCGCCACGCGCGGCATCGCAGGCTTCCATGCCGCGATCGACCTTCATCTGGTCGAGATCAACGACCGGCTGCAGGCTTTGCAGCGGATGGCGCTCGGCGATGTCGCCGCGACCTGGCACGCCCGCCTCGAGGACGTGCCAACCGGTCCGATGCTGCTGGTCGCCAACGAGTTCTTCGACGCCCTGCCGGTGCGCCAGTTCGAGAAGACATCGCGCGGTTGGGTCGAGCGCATGGTCGGGCTGCAAGACGACGGCGAGACCCTGCGTTTAGCGCTCGCGCCCGGGGTGACGCCCTATGCCTCGGTGTTGGCCGATGCACCGGCCGGCGCGCAGGCGGAAATCTCCGAGGCGGGCCGCGCCGTCGCCGCCGCGATCGGTGCGCGACTGCGCCGGGACGGCGGCTGGGCGCTGATCGTCGACTATGGCTACGAGGGCGGGACTCACGGCGCCTCGCTGCAGGCCGTACGCGGGCATCGCCGCGCGAACGTGCTCGAGCGGCCCGGCGAGACCGACCTGAGCGCGCATGTCGACCTCCAAGCCCTCGCCCAGGCCACCGGCATGCCGACCTTCGGGCCGGTCGGCCAGGGCGAGTTTCTGCAGCGTCTGGGCATCATGCAGCGTGCAGAGACCTTGAAATCCCGCGCCGGCGAGGCCGGGCGCCGCGCCATCGACGCGGCATTGGCGCGCTTGATCGGGCCCGACCAAATGGGCACCCTGTTCCGCGTCCTGGCCGTGGGCGACAGCAGAAGCGCCGCGCCGGCCGGGTTTCCCGACGGCCCCTCGGACGCGACATGATCCAGGCTACAACGCTTGCCGAGCTCGACGGCGTGCAGCATCGCTTCTTCACCCGCCGCGGCGGCGTGAGCGCCGGGCTCTATTCGTCGCTCAATTGCGGCTATGGCTCGGGCGATCAGCCCGACAACGTGCGGGAAAACCGCCGCCGCGCCGCAGCGACGTTCGATCTC
>JABCYT010000372.1 GCA_013290035.1 Alphaproteobacteria bacterium | reverse complement strand
CGCCGATCGCGAGCGTCAGGCCGCGTCGCGGCAGCACGCGGTCGACGACCCTGCGATAGAGGCGGCGCAACAGGCGGACGACGATCGTCTCGGTCTCCGACACTTTCTCCGGCAGCAGCACGGCGGCAAGCGCCGGCGAGACGGTGAAGGTGGCCAAAAGGCCGCCCGACAGCGCGTAGGCATAGGTCTTGGCCATCGGGCCGAAGATGTGGCCTTCGACGCCGGACAGGGTGAACAGCGGCAGGAAGCCCGCGATGATGATGGTGGCCGAGAAGAAGATCGCCTGAGTGACCTCGCCCGAGGCGTGATAGATCGTCGCCACCTTGCCGCTCAGGCCGCGCGGTGTCGAGAGCGTCGAGCGGTCCGCGTGGCCCGCGCTCCTCTCGGCCAGGTGGCGGTAGATGTTTTCCACCATGATCACGGTGGCGTCGACGATGATGCCGAAATCGATGGCGCCCATCGACAGCAGGTTGGCCGATTCGCCGCTCAGCACCAGGATGACCACGGCGAACAGCAGCGCGAAGGGAATGGTCGCCGAGACGATCAGCGCGCTGCGCAGGTCGCCCAGGAACAGCCACTGGATCAGGAACACGAAGCAGACGCCCATCACCATGTTGTGCAGCACGGTGCGGGTGGTGACGTCGACCAGGACGCTGCGGTCGTAGATGCGCTCCATCCGCACGCCCGGCGGCAGCAGGTCGGAATGGTTGATGCGGTCGACCTCCTTCTCGACGGCGCGCAGGGTCGGCAGGGTCTCCGCCCCGCGCCGCATCAGCACGATGCCCTGGACGATGTCGTCGTCGTTGTCCTGGCCGGCCACGCCGAGCCGCGGCTCGTTGCCGACCGTGATGGTCGCCACGTCGGAGACCAGCACCGGCGAGCCGTCGCGCACCGTCAGCATGGTGTGGCTGATATCGGCCATGGTGCGGATCTGGCCGACACTGCGGATCACCGCCGACTGCGGACCGAGATTGACCGTGTTGGCGCCGACATTGATGTTGGCGCCGTTCAGCGCGTCGAGCACCTGCTTCAGCGTGAGGCCGTAGGCCAGCAGCTTGTCGAGGCTGACGGTGATGTCGACGGTCTTGCTCTTGCCGCCCCAGCTCGTGATGTCGATCACGCCCGGTACCGATTTCAGCCGGCGCAGCAGGATCCAGTCCTGGATGGTCTTGAGGTCGGTCACGCTGTAGCCCGGCGGGCCGACCACGCGGTAGCGGAAGATCTCGCCGATCGGGCTGGTCGGCGCGATGAAAGGCTGCGCGCCGTTGGGCAGCGGCCCGAGCTGCGACAGGCGGTTGATCACAAGCTGTGAAGCTTCACGGTAACTGAGATCGTAGCTGAACTGCACTTTCACGTCGGAGAGGCCGGTCAGCGAGATGGTGCGGATCGACGTCACGAAGGGGATTCCCGCCATCTGCACTTCGATCGGTATGGTGATGTAACGCTCGATCTCCTCGGACGACTGGCCGGGATTCTGCGTCACGATCTCGATCATCGGCGGAACCGGATCGGGATAGGCCTCGATATTGAGCTGCTTGTAGGCGAACAGGCCGCCCGCCATCAGCGCGACAGCGAGAATCAGCACAAGTATGCGCTGCTGCAATGCTGCGCCGACGATTGCCTGCATCGCGACCTGTATGGACGTCCGCCTTTGGCGGGTCCTCCCTTACAGGAATCTTACGACACTGCTTCTGCAGTTGCACTAATTATGGGCATCGCACTACGTCTGCAACGAAGACGCGACTGACGTCCTGGAGCACGCCGTCACCAACCGCCCCGGGAGTATGTCGTGTAGAAAAGCAGATGGTCGTCGCGAAAATCCAGCTGCGTTGCCGTGAAGATCGTTCCCGGGCCGGTCCACTCGATCGTCGACACCTCGCCGGAGGCCGGGCCTTGCGGCGAGACGGGGCTGCCGGAACAGCCCATGATCCGCGTGGTTTCTTCGTAGCTCATGCCGCGTTGCAGGGCGGCCAGTTTGTCCGGGTTCGCGCCACACGTTGCGGCGCAGCCTGACACGAGCACGCTGGCGGCCGCTGCCAAACCGGCACAGCTTGTCATCCAACACCACATGAGCGTCCCTTCGTCTATTTGAGCGCCGCGGTCTTGGGCGCGGCGCCGGCCGGCCTGGGTGGCCTGCACGTCAACCGCTGGGCGGGATTGGAGAGTTCGTCGTCGCGATTCCACCAGCCGCCGCCCAATGCCTGGAAGAGCGCCGCCGTATCGGTGAAGCGGTTGGCCTGCGCCTGCACGCGGACCAGCAATGCTTGCTGATAGGTGAGCTCGGCGAGCAGAACAACGACATAGGTCGTGTCGCCGAGTTCGAGGCGGCGGCGGGCGATGGTGAAGCTGGTCGCGGCGGCGCGCTCGGAAGCGACGGCGGCCTGCAGGGTGATGGCGTCGTACTCCAGCGCCCGCAACGTGTCGGCGACGTTGCGGAAAGCGGTGAGCACGGTCGAGCGGTACTGCGCGTCGGCCTGCTCGAGCTGCGCCTGCGCCGCTTTCTTCTTGGCCGCCAGCGCGCCGCCGTCGAGCACCGTCTGCAGCATGCTGACGCCGACCGTGTAGCCGGTCAGGCCGGGCAGGAACAGCTGGTCAAAGACGAGCGATGACGTGTTGAGACCGGCGCTCAAGGTGATCTGGGGGAACTGGTTGGCGATGGCGACGCCTAGCAGGGCGCTCGCCGAGTGCAGGCTGGCCTCCGCCGCACGAATGTCGGGACGTTGCTCGACCAGCCGGGACGGCAGGCTGAGCGGCAGGTCGGGCGGCAACGTGAGGTCGCTGAGCTCGAAGCGCTCGGCAACCGCCGTGCTCGGCAGACGGCCGGTCAGCGTGGCGAGCAGGTTGCGTTGCTGGGCCAGCGCCTTCTGCAAGGGCGGCAAGGTGACCTCGGCCTGGGCCAGTGCTGCTTCCTGCTGGGCCACGTCGGCGCCGGTGATGGCGCCCAGGCCCTCCTGTTGCCGCAGAATGCCGAGTGTCTCGCGCTGCGCGGCGATGATGCGTTGGGTCGCGTCGATCTGGGCGCGCAGCGAGGCCTCCAGGATGGCGGCGGCGACCACGTTCGACGCCAGCGACAGATAGGCGGCTTCGAGCTGGAAGCACTGCACCTCGGCCAGCGCCTCGAACGACTCGGTGGCCCGGCGGTTGGCGCCAAACAGGTCGAGCGTGTAGCTGATGGTGAGGCCCATCGTGAACAGGCCGTTTATGAACTGCTCTCCATTGGAGGTCGGCGAGGACAGGACGTTCGATGTCTGGTTCTGCGAGGCGGAGACGCCCGCCTGCATCGTGGGAAACAGCGTGGCGCGCTGGGCGCGCGCCGTGAACTGGGCGGCCCGCAGCCCCGCTGCGGCGGCGTGTATGTCGGGATTGGCGATCAGGGCGCGGTGGATCAGGCGGTCGAGCGGCTGCGAGCGGAACACGGCCCACCATTGGCCCGGAATATCGAGACCCTGCACGATCTGCTGTGCTTCGCCGCCGGAGATGCCGGCCGCGACGAGCCCGGCCGGTTGGTCGTCGGCGAGATAGAGGTTGGTCGCCGGGGGATCGGGACTATGGAAGTCCGGTCCCATCATGCAGGCGCCCAAGGTGGGAGCGCCAAGGGCGAACAGCGCGGCGAGCGGCACGAGGCGCATCAGTGCGCCCCCGCGACGGTGGCCTGCGGCTCGGCTTGCCTGACTTGGCGGCGCGAGAACAGACCGATCGCTGCCGGCAGGACGGTGAGGAAGAGGAAAGGCGCCAGGAGCGTGCCGCCGACCACGACGACGGCGAGCGGCCGCTGGACCTGGCTGCCGATCGCCGTCGAGAAGGCGGCGGGCAGCAGGCCGACGCAGGCTGCCGCGCAGGTCATCAGCACCGGCCGCATCTGCACCGTGCAGGTCTCGGCAAGGGCGGCCTCGCGCGCGCGGCCCGCGTCGATCAGCCGATTGTAGCACGACAGCACCATGATGCCGTTCATGGCGGCGATGCCGAACAGGGCGACGAAGCCGATGGCGGCCGAGATGCTGAACGGCATGTCGAACAGGAACAGGCTGAGGATGCCGCCGATCAGCGCCATCGGGATGGCGCTGCCGGCGAGCAGGGTGTCGCGCAACGAGCCGAAGCTGGTGAAGAGCAGCAGCAGGATCAGGGCGATGGCAATCGGCACGGCGACCGACAGCCGTTGCAGGGCGTTCTTGAGGTTGCCGAACTCACCGACCCACTCGATGCGATAGCCGCCGGGGATCTTCACCTGCTCCGCCACCTTCTGCTGCGCCTCGAGAACGACGCTGCCGAGGTCGCGGCCGCGCACGCTGAACTTCACCGGAACGTAACGTTCCTGCTGCTCGCGGTAAATGTAGTAGGCGCCCGACACGAGCTCGACGTTGGCGACCTCGCTGAGCGGCACTTGGGTGACGCCGTTGTTGCCCTGCACGCCGATCGGGATGCGCCTGATCGCCTCGATGTTTTCGCGATAGCGCGGCGCCAGTCGGACGACCATCGGGAAGTGCCGGTCGCTGCCGTTCTCGTAGACGTCGCCGGCCGCCTGGCCGCCGATCGCCGCCTGCACGGTTGCATTGATGTCGCCGGGGGCGAGACCGTAGCGAGCCGCCTTGGCGCGGTCGATGTCGATGCGGATCGTCGGCTGGCCGAGCGAGGCCGATACGGCCAAATCGGTGATGCCGGGCACGGTGGCGATGGTGTTCCTGATGTCGGTGGCCACCTTGGCCAGGGTCTCGAGATCGGGGCCGAAGACCTTGACGGAGTTCTCGCCTTTCACGCCCGACGCCGCCTCCTGG
>JABCYT010000371.1 GCA_013290035.1 Alphaproteobacteria bacterium | reverse complement strand
GCCAGTCATCGGCCAGTCATCGGCCAGTCATCGGCCAGTCATCGGCCAGTCATCGGATAGTCAGCAACTTGTAAGCGTCTTCGACATGAGGAAGGTCGAGCCGTCTTCCCGCTCTTCGAAACGGATCAGCCGGTAACCGAGCCGTTCGTAGAAGCCGCGGGCCGTGATCGACGACGAGAGCTGCAGCTCGACGACGCCGGCCTGGCGCGCATGCGCTTCCAGATGGGCGACGAGCCGCGCGCCGACGCCCTTGCCCTGCAGGCTGGGCTCGACGAACAGCGACCGCAGCCTGTCGCCGCCGAGGCCGATCGTGCCGACGATCCTGGCCCCGTCGAGGCAAACGAAGACGTCACGCTCGGCCAGCCGTTGCGCGACCTTGTCCGGCGTAGCGTTGCCGGCGATCAGCTCGACGACCGGGGCGGCGTAGTCGGCGGCGTTGGACAGCCGCACGGTCCGCCGGATGAGATCGCTGAGGGCCGGCACGTCAGCTGCCGTGGCGGGGCGTATCGTCAACGCGTCCATGCGTTATGATACTCTCCCTTGGGGGAGAATTTTTAGTGACACATCGCATCCCGTTCGCCGCCTGCGCGGCCCTTGCCCTTGCCGCCTCGGCGTCGACAGCGATTGCCGCCGATCCGGCCGCTATCGCGCGCGGCAAATATCTGGTGACCATCGCGAGCTGCCACGACTGCCACACGCCGGGCTACTTCCTCGGCAAGCCCGACATGGCGCGCTATCTCGGCGGTTCCGATGTCGGCTTCGAGCTGCCCGGCCTCGGCGTCTTCCACGGTCCCAATCTCACGCCGGACAAGGAGACCGGGCTGGGCAACTGGACCGACGCGCAGGTCCTGGCGGCCCTGCAGACCGGGGTGCGGCCGGATGGCCGCGTGCTGGCGCCGATCATGCCGTGGCGCGCTTTCGCATCGCTCACCAAGCAGGATGCCGCGGCCATCGTCGCCTTCCTGCGCAGCGTGCCGCCGGTGAGCCATAAGGCGCCCGGTCCGTTCGGCCCCTCCGAGACGCCGACCTCGTTCGTCATGAAGGTCGTGCCGCCCGCAGCCAAGTAGCCCCCGGCAAGCCGTGATCATTGCGTTTGCCCCGGCCCGGCAGGGAACGCCGGCGCCCTGCCACCGTTGTGAGTCCGGTCGCCAGCAAAAGGCGACGCGAAGCAGGCAGGCGGCAGATGAAGAAGCGCAGTTTTCTCATAATTGCAGTGGCGATGACGGCCGCAGGCGTCGCCAGTGCCTTTGCGTTAGGGCCCCAAGAGCCCGCGGCGCGCGACCTGCCGATGCCGGCCGTCGCCAAGCCGCCTGCCGCCGTCTCGGCGGCGCCTGCGCCTGCCCCCGCGCCGGTCGTCAAGACAGCGTCAGTCGAGGCCCGGCGGCCGCCCGTGCCGCTGCTGATGAAGCCTCGCCCGACGATCGAGCCGCCGATCTACGATGCCGACGCCGTCGGCCCGGAGGTTCCGGTCAGGACCGGCGAAGCCTCCGGCGAGAGCGCCGCGAAGGCGGCCATCGAGGCCGATGGCTACAAGCGCGCCAAGGTGGTGCGGCAGGGCGAGAACGGTATCTGGTACGCCAAGGCGATGCGCGGCACGACCGAGGTGTCGCTGACCGTCGACGGCACGGGTCGCGTTTCTCTCGAATAGATCCCTACGCGACCTGATCGATGAACTTGGCCAGGGCCACATCCTTGTCGCTCAGCCCGCCCGCGTCATGGGTCGACAGCGTGATCTCGACCTTGTTGTAGACGTTGGACCATTCAGGGTGGTGGTCGGCCTTCTCGGCCGCCAGCGCCACCTTGGTCATGAACCCCCAGGCTTGGGTGAAGTCGGCGAACTTGAAGCTGCGCTGGATCGCATCGCGGCCGGGAACCTCCTTCCATTGCTTCAGGGTGCCGAGTGCATCGCTGCGCGCCTTGCCGGTGAGTTTGCTGGCCATCGGGGGGTCCTCCTGTTGTGGCGCGAAGCTTGCCTCATCCGAGGCCTGCAGCCTAGTTTGGCTATAGGGGCTCGCCCCAACACAGGAGGCTATTCGTGAAACTTTCCCGCCGTACCGCAATGCTCACGGCCGCCGGCGCGGCGGTGGCGTCACCGGCCGTCGCCCAGAGGAGCGTCGACACCTTGCGCATCCAGTTCGTCGACGCCGTGCCCAATGTCGACATGTATTTCAACAGCCAGCGCACCGGTCTGATCCTGGCCCACCAGGCGTGGGACATGCTGGTGCATCGCGATCCCTCGACCTTCGAGATCAAGCCTTCGCTCGCCACCGACTGGCGGTTCGCCGAGGACAACTCGCTCGACCTCACCATCCGCCAGGGCGTGAAGTTCCACGACGGCAGCACGCTGTCGCCCGACGACGTCGTCTACACCATCAACATGGCGGCCAATCCCGAGAGCAAGGTGGCGACGCCGTCGAACTATTCCTGGATCGACAAGGCCGAGAAGACCGGCGACTGGACCGTGCGCATCCACATGAAGCGGCCGACGCCGGCGGCGCTGGAATATCTCGCCATGGTGACGCCGATCCATCCCAAGGCCTATCGCGAGAAGGTCGGGCCCGAAGGCTTTGCCGCCAAGCCGGTGGGCGCCGGCCCCTACAAGATTGTCAAGAACGAACAGGGCAAGGAGGTCGTCTTCGAGCGCTTCGAGGATTACTGGACGGGCTCGCCCAAGGGCAAGCCCGCGATCAAGACGCTGCATGTGCGCTTCGTGCCCGATCTCGCCACCGAGGTGACGGAGCTGCTGGCGCAACAAACCGACTGGATCTGGAACATCAATCCCGACCAGATCGCCAGCGTCAACAAGATGCCGTACCTGCAGGCGGTGCAGCAGGAATCGATGCGCATCGGCTATCTGTCGATCGACGCCGCCGGCCGTTCGGGGGCGGGCAATCCGTTGACCAACCTCAAGGTGCGCCAGGCCATCTGGCACGCCATCAATCGTCAGGAGATGGCCGACAAGCTGATACAAGGCGGCAGCCGCGTGCCGATGGCGCCGTGCTTCCCGACGCAGTTCGGCTGCGACGCCGACGCCGCCGTGAAATACGCCTACGACCCGGCCAAGGCCAAGGCGTTGCTCGCCGAGGCGGGTTTTCCCAACGGCTTCGAGACCGAATTCTTGACCTCCGTGCAACCGACGTCGTGGAGCGGGGCGATCCAGAATTACCTTCAGGCGGTCGGCATCCGCATCAAGATCAACCAGATGCAGGTGGCGCCGGCGATCCAGAAGGCATGGCGCGGCGAGGCGCCGCTCTATCACCAAAGCTGGGGCAGCTACTCGATCAACGACGTCTCGGCGATCTTCCCGGTGATGTACGGCAAGGATGCCAACGACAACTACTCGCGTGATCCCGAGCTCGAGAAGCTGGTCGCCGAGGGCGGCGCCTCGTCCGACCCGGCGGTGCGCAAGAAGGCCTATTCGGCAGCCATCAAGCTGATGACCGAGAAGGCCTATTGGCTGCCGCTGTTCACCTACGTGAACGCCTACGCCTTCAGCAAGAGCCTCGACTTCAAGACCTACCCCGACGAGCTGCCGCGCTTCTACTTCGCGAAGTGGAAGTGACGCGCACCGGCGACGGCTAGGGAGCCAGCAGGCACTCCACCCCGCCGGCAGGTCGCAGCTTGAGCGGCGGTGTCTCGACCGCGCAGCGCGGCTCGGCAATCGGGCAGCGCGGATGGAAGCGGCAGCCCGCCGGGATGTTGGCGGGATCGGGCAGGATGTCGCCCAGCCCGACATCGGGCACGCCCAGCCCAGGCTCGGGCGTCAGCACGGAGGCGAGCAGCGCCTTGGTATAGGGATGCTCGGGCGTACGGAACAACGTCTCGGTCGGCGCCCGCTCGACGAAGCGGCCGAGATACATCACCGCCACTTCGCTCGCGACATGCTCGACGACGGCGAGGTTGTGACTGATGAAGAGATAGGTGAGGCCGAGCTCGCGGCGCAGCTCGGCCAGAAGGTTCAGGATCTGCGCCTGCACCGAGACGTCGAGCGCGCTGGTCGGCTCGTCGCAAACGACGATGCGCGGGTGCAGGACGAGGGCGCGGGCGATGGCGACCCGCTGACGCTGGCCGCCCGACAGTTCAGTGGGCAGGCGCTGGCCCATCTCGCTCGACAGGCCCACCCGCACCAGCATCTCGTCGACCCGCTTTGCGGTCTCGCTGCGGTCGATATCGCCCTGCGCACGCAGCGGCAGGGCGACGATGTCGCGCACGCGCGCCAGCGGATTGAGCGAGGCGAAGGGATCCTGGAAGACCGGCTGGATGAGGCGCGCGCGGGCCCTGCGATCCATGTCGATGACCCGCTGGCCTTCGACGGCGATATCGCCGGCACTGGGTTCGAGCAGGCCCAGGATCAGTCGCGCGAGGGTGGACTTGCCGCAGCCCGATTCGCCGACGACGCCCAGAACGCCGCCGGTCGGCACGGCGAAGGACACGTCGTCGACGGCGACCACGTGTCGGTCGCCGCCTAAAAGCCCGCCCTTGACCCTGAAAGTCTTGCGGACGGACTTGACCTCGATGGCGGGAGCGGACGCGCTCATGCCGGCAGCCGGCAGAGGAACTCGTGCTGCGATCCCGCCGCATGACGCGGGATGGCGTGGCTGCAGGTCTCATCGGCGAAGCCGCAGCGCGCGCGGAAGGCGCAGCCTTCGAAGCCCGGGCCGATGCGCGGCACGGTGCCCGGAATGGAACCGAGCGGCTCGTCGCGCCGTGTCTTGCCCGGCACCGGCACGCAGCGCAGCAGCCCCTGGGTGTAGGGATGCCTGGGATTAGCGAACA
>JABCYT010000370.1 GCA_013290035.1 Alphaproteobacteria bacterium | reverse complement strand
GCACCGTCGCGGCCGGCGTCATGATGACTGCGAGATCCGCGGGCTGGGGCAGTTCGGCCAGGCTCTTCAGCACCGGACGGCCCTCGATCGTGCCGCCCTTGACGTTGACCAGATGGATGTCGCCCTTGAAGCCGCCGGTCAGCAGGTTGCGCGTGACCGCCGCACCGACCGACCCGGGGCGCACGCTGGCGCCGATAGCGACGACCGACTTCGGAACCATCATCCTGTCGAGGTTGCGGGTAGACATGGCTTCGTCTCATCGCCGACAATTGAGTCGAAGCCATGACAGCGAAGCCCGTCGCGGACAAGGTCGAAGCCGTCGCAGTCGAGTTGCGCCTTGACCAGATATCGCGACTCTACAATTCGCTCGATCCCGCGCCCTTCCACGAAAAGGAACTCGATGCGGCCGCGGAAGACTACATCGTCGGCTCCGCCGAGGATCTCGGCGGCCGGGAGATGCGGCTGGTGATCATGCTGCCCGACTCCGAACTGGTACGGCCGGAGGCCGACCAAATCGCCCAATCGATCCGCAACCACTTCGCCTTGCGCGAGAGGGTCGAGCATCGGCGCCTGCGCGCCGAATGGCGGCGCGGCCGCATCAGCCTGGTGATCGGCCTCGGCTTCCTGGTGATCTGCCTGTGCGCTCGCGAGCTGCTGGCGTCGTGGGGATCCGCCGTGTCGCGCGTTCTCGCCGAGGGGTTCCTGATTGCCGGCTGGGTGGCCTTGTGGGGGCCGATCGACGTGTTCCTCTACGGCTGGTGGCCGATCGCCGGCCGGCGCCGGCTGCTCGCGCGCCTGGCGCGGCTCGACGTCGAGGTGCGGCCGATCAAATGAGCTGGGGGCCGTTCATCAGCACGAGGCCGACGACGATCACCGCAGCCGCGGCCACGCGGCGCGCGCCGAACGGCTCGCCCAGCAGCAGCGTGCCCATCAGGGCGCCGAACAACACGGATGTTTCACGCAACGCCGCGACATGCGCCATCGGCCCCAGCACCAAGGCGTAGATCGCAATTCCGTAACCCACATTGGCGATGACGCCGCCGATCGCGCCGCGCCACCAAGTGCGCCGCAGATGCTTCCACACGGTACCGGGCCGCAACACGATCGCCAGCGCCAGCAGCCACGGCCCTTCGACGACGCAGAGCCAGGCGATGTAGGACAGGCGGTGCTGGAACGTCGGCCCGGCGCTGCGCACGCCCAGCCCGTCGGCGATGATGTAGGCGGCGATCGTGAAGCCCGTCAGCACGGCGAACAGCGTCGCCAGGCCATGCCGGCTGCCCGGCCGCGGCACGACGTTGCGCAGCGGCATGGCGAGCGCGATCAGGCCGAAGCTCAGCAACAGGACACCCAGGATGTCCTGCGGCCGCAGATGCTCGCCGATGAAGCGACCCGACACCAGCGCCACCAGGAGCGGTCCCAGCCCGCGGGCGATCGGATAGGTGTGGCTCAAGTCGCCGTAGGAATAGGCCTTGAGCAGGAACGTGTAGTAGAGGACGTGGATCGCGACCGAGGCCGCGAGGTACTTCCACGCCGCCGGCTCGATCCACGGCAGGAACGGCACGGCGACCAGCCCCATCACCATGCCGGTGGTCATGATGACGCCGAAGGTCGCCATCCGGTCCGACTGATCGGACTTCAGGATGGCGTTCCACGACGCGTGCATCAGCGCTGCCATCAGCAACAGCGCGACGACCAGGGGTTCGACGACCATTCAGCCGGCTTTCGGCGCCGTCAGCGCAGAGGGGTCCGACCGATGTAACTTTTACGTCTTCGTCGTGCAACGAAAACGCAATCTATCGCTTCGCTAGTCGGCTGCGACGTCGGGAGGGGCTGCCGTGCCTTCGTGAAGCCGTCCCAATCGACCGCTCACCGGCGCGTCGATCTTGTAGCGCAGGCCTTCCGGCGCGTGGGTCAACCGCGACTGGGCATCGACGTCGGCGAACGCCCGCTTCATCAGGATCGTGCCGAAGCCGCTGCGCCGCGGCGGCGCGACGCTGGGACCGCCGCTCTCCTCCCACTTGAACTTGAACCGCCGTTCGCCGCTTTCCGTGCGGTAGTACTTCCACGAGATCCGCGCCCTGCCCTGGGCGGCCGAAAGCGCGCCATACTTCGCGGCGTTGGTCGCAAGCTCGTGCAGCACCAGGCTGAACGGCACCACCGAGGATGGCGCCACCTTGAAGGGCTTGCCGGCGACCTCGATCGCATCGGCCGCGCCGGCGAACGGAGCGACGATGCGATGCACGAGTTCCGCCAGATCCGCGGCCTCATCCTGCGACAGGAGATCGTGCGCGGCGGCCAGCGCCAGCACCCGACCCTCGAAGGCCTTCATGAATTCCGCGGAAGCCTGCCCGCTTTGCGACGTCTGCGCGGCAATCGACAGCACCGACGCGAACAGGTTCTTCAGCCGGTGCTGCATCTCGCCGGCAATCAGGCGGTTGCGCTCCTCCTTGCGATGGCGCTCCAGGGCGAAGCCGGCGAGCCGTGCGCAGGCCGCCTCGATGTCCTCGGGCCACGGCGCGGGCGCCTCGGCCGTGAAGGCGATGAAGAAGCTTCCCAACGCGCGGCCGTCCGCCGATGTCACCGGCCGCGACTGGATGCAGCGCACGCCGTGATCGGCATTGAGCCGCCGCCACACGGGATCGAAGCGCTCGTCCGCCGCCGCGTCGGTGCTGCTCACCGGCGTGCCGCGATAGACGGCGGCGGCACAGGTCCCGGCATGCGGCGGGCCGACCTCGATGCCGGCGATCGCCGCGGCGAAACTCGGCGCCGAGGGCATCACGCAGCCTTCGAACGTGTGTCCGGCACGATCGAGGATGGTCACGCCGGCCAGGCTGCCCGGCACAAACTCCTCCGCCATCCGGCAGATTTTTTCGAGAACCGTCTCGAGGGTCGAATCGCACGCAATCAGCTCGAGCACCTCCACCTGACGTGCCAGTAGCCCGGGTTCCTTCCCCGTCTGCGGATGATCCACCGAAACTCCCCTCGTGGAAGCACAACGTAGGCTTCCCGGCGCGTCCATGCACGCCTTTCCAATCGCATTTCTGGTGAAGATTTGGGGTCGCCGCGTTGGCACTCGCCGGCTGCATTCGCTGCCAGGGTAGATGGGTGGCTCCCCGCTTCTGTTGAATGCCGGCGCCGGCAGCCTCACCTACAGTGCGAGCCAATTCCCGATGAAGCGTGCGAGGATGGAGGAAGGCATGAGCCGCTGCGATGTCCTGATCGTCGGCGCCGGGCCAACCGGCCTGGTCCTGGCGCTCTGGCTGACCAAGCTCGGGGTCAAAGTACGCATCATCGACAAGACCGCCGAGCCCGGCACGACCTCCCGCGCGCTCGCCGTTCATGCGCGGACCCTCGAACTTTATCGCCAGCTCGACCTCGCCGATTTCGTGCGGGCCCGCGGCCACAAGGTTCCCGCCGTGCGCTTTTGGGTCAAAGGCGATCCGCGGGCGCGCATTTCCTTCGAGGAGGTCGGCGCCGATCTGACGGCTTACCCATTCCTGCAAATCTTTCCGCAGGACGAGCATGAGCGGCTGCTGATTGCGCGGCTGGAAGCGATGGGCGTCTCGGTCAAACGGCAAACGGAACTTCTCGGTTATGCCGACGAAGGTGAGCGCATCGTCGCCCGTCTGCGCGCCGTCGACGGCCGACCTGAGGAGTGCGCGGCTGCCTACATCGCCGGCTGCGACGGCGCGCGCTCTATCGTGCGGCAGACAATGGACGTCGACTATCCGGGTGCCACCTATCGACAGATTTTCTATGTCGCGGACGTCGAGGCGTCGGGCCCGGCGATCGACGGTGAACTGCATGCCGATCTCGACGAGGCCGACTTTCTGGCTGTGTTTCCCCTTGCCGGCAGCGGGCGCGCCCGTCTCATCGGGACGGTGCGCGACGAGCGCGCCGATCACGCCGATACACTCAAATTCGAAAATGTTAGCGGTCGCATTATCGAGAATCTCAAGGTCAAGATCGAAAAGGTAAACTGGTTCTCGACCTATCACGTTCATCATCGCGTGGCGGAGCATTTCCGCGACGGCCGTGCCTTCCTGCTGGGCGACTCGGCGCATATCCATAGCCCTGCCGGCGGCCAGGGCATGAACACCGGCATAGGCGATGCGATCAATCTCGCCTGGAAGCTGAAGGCCGTGCTTGCCGGCGTCGCGCCGGACAAATTGCTCGACAGCTACGAGGTCGAGCGCATCGCCTTCGCGCGCAAGCTGGTCAAGACGACGGATCGGGTATTCACGCTGGCGACGGCCGAGGGGAGGCTGGCCGACATCATCCGCATGCGGATTGTGCCGGTGGTGATTCCGGCTTTGGCGAAATTCCAGCCGTGGCGAGAGTGGATGTTTCGGACGGTGTCGCAGGTCATGCTGAACTATCGCCACGGCCCCCTGAGCGCAGGAGAAGCGGGCGACGTCCGGGGCGGCGACCGTCTGCCGTGGGTCGCCATCGAGGGAGCGGATAACTACCGTCCGCTGGTGGCGATGACGTGGCAGATCCATGTCTATGGCACCGCGCCCGCGACGTTGACGGCCTGGTGTCGGGAACACGATGTGCCGCTTCATATTTTTGAATGGCGACCGCAGCATGGCGAAGCCGGCCTTGCCAGGGACGCGCTCTATCTGCTGCGGCCGGACACGTATGTGGCCCTCGCCGACACATCGGGCGCGGCCGACGCCGTGCAGCGCTACTTCGACGAGCGCGGGATCTGCCTTGAAAAGGCGGAGGCAAAAAGCTGATATGTGGCGGCGCTTCCAGCCAATCAGCGGGACACGTGC
>JABCYT010000369.1 GCA_013290035.1 Alphaproteobacteria bacterium | reverse complement strand
TCCTCGTGCGCCATGCCGGCATAGGAGAAGACGCCGACATAGGCCGAGTTGTTGGTCTGCTGGTGAATCGCCAGGACCTTGTCGTAGACCTGCTCGGGCGTGCCGTAGACCTGCAGGTCGGCGAAGAACTCGACCGCCTTCTGATCGCCGTAGACGGCGAGCTTCTCGTTCATCTTGGCGTAGTACTCGTAGCCGCGCTGGTTCTTCATGTGCGCGCCGGCGAACTGGTAGTGGTCGAGCACCGTGCGGTAGTAGCCGCCGATATATTTCATCGCCATGTCGCGCGCCCGCTCGGCGCTCTCGTCGACGAAGGTCCAGCCGGCCGAGATCGGCTGCGGCGCGTCGGTGCCGTTCAGCTCGCGATAGAGCTTGTTGTACTCGGTGAGCTCCTTCTCGACCTCGCGCCACGGCTTCTGCGGGATGATCAGGAGGCCGACGCCGAGCTTGGCCATGATGCGCGCGCTCTCCGGACTCACTGCCGCGGCATAGGTGCGGCCGCGAAACGATTTGTACGGCGCCGGGCGGATGGCGGTGGCAGGCTGCTTGTAATGCTTGCCGTGATATTCCATCACGCCGCTCTCGAGACCGCGCAGCAGCGCCTCGCCGTATTCGACGAACAGCTCGCGGCTGTCGCCCATGTCGAGCCGGAAGCCGTCGAACTCGACCTTGCCGGCGCCGCGGCCGAGACCCAGGATCATGCGACCGCCCGAGAGATGGTCGAGCATCGAGACCTGCTCGGCCACGCGCATCGGGTCGTGCCACGGCAGCACCACCACCATCGAGCCCAGCCGCACATGCCTGGTGCGACCGGCCATGTAGGAGAGGAACTGCACGACGTCGGGGCACATCGTGTAATCGGTGAAATGGTGCTCGACCGACCAGATCGAATCGAAGCCCAGCGGCTCGGCCATGTCGGCCAGCGCCAGTTCGTTCAGATAGATCTGATGGTCGGAAAGCGCGCGGCCGGTGTTCTGGAAGACGGCAGCCATTCCCACATGCATGGGCGGTTCCTCTCTTTGTTATCGGGGCCATGGTAAACGCTCGTTTACCTGCTTGGGAAGTGGCTGGCCGCACTTGAATCCGCCCCATTCGCCGGTTCATATCGGCCGCATGCGCACCCTGTTTGCCGTCATCCTCTCCGCCGTCGCCCTGCTGTTCGCCGCCGCGCTGCCCGCGCAGGCGCAGGGGCAGGTCGGCGTGCCGGAGATCGAGAAGTACTTCAACTCGATCCGCACGCTGAAGGCGCGCTTCGTGCAGACCAACCCCAACGGCTCGATCATCCAGGGCACGCTCTATGTGCGCCGCCCCGGCCGCCTGCGCTTCGAATACGACCCGCCGTCGCAGCTCAAGATCGTGGCCGACGGCTTCCAGGTGACGATGTGGGATCCGACGACCAAGGATTTCGGCCAGTGGCCGATCGGCTGGACCGCCGCCTCGTTCCTGGTCAAGGAGCCGTTCTCGCTCAGCGGCGATCTCCGGGCCGAGAAGCTCGAGCGGGTCAACGGCCTGATCGAAGCCACCTTGAGCCAGACGAAGAAGCCGAAGGAGGGCAAGGTGATCGTCCGCTTCTCGGAAAACCCGCTGACGCTGCGCGGCTGGACGACCATCGACAGTCGTGGCCAGCAGGTCTCCGTGGCGCTCACCAACATGCAGACCGGCATGCAGCTGGCCGATTCGCTGTTTTCCAACGACAGCGGGCGCTGACGAGCCCGCTTCGCTGCGGCGCTTGTCGGACTGACACGCTATAACGGCCGATATGAGCGGGCACGGGGACAAGCAGACGTGGACGGATTGATCGTGCGGGCCTCGACCGAGGCCGATGTCGCGCGCTGCGCAGAAATTTATCGGCATCACGTGCTGCACGGGACGGCCTCCTTCGAGGTCGATCCGCCGGACCTCGCCGAAATGAGGAAGCGGCGCGCCGTCGTGCTCGATCTCGGCCTGCCGCACCTGGTGGCCGAGCGTGACGGGCAGGTCCTGGGCTACGCCTATGCCGGCAACTGGCGGCCGCGGCCGGCCTACAAATTCTCCGTCGAGGATTCGATCTATATCGACAAGGACGCGGTCGGGCAGGGCGTCGGCCGGGCGCTGCTGCCGGTGCTGATCGAGCACTGCACCGCGCTCGGCAAGCGCCAGATGGTGGCGGTGATCGGCGATTCGGCGCAGACGCCCTCGATCCGCCTGCATGCCTCGTGCGGCTTCGAGATGGTCGGGACCTTGAAGGATATCGGCTTCAAGTTCGGCCGCTGGCTCGACAGCGTATTGATGCAGCGCGCGCTGGGCAGCAGCGACGCGCCGCCTCCCGGGAGCCGCTGATGCGCCATCCCGCGGCGCAGGATTGTGCGGTGATCGGCGTGCCCGACGAGAAATGGGGCGAGGCGGTGAAGGCGGCCAAGTCGGTCGATTTCATCGCCGCCTTGCCGCGCAACCCCGTCGGCAAGGTTCTGAAGAAGACCCTGCGCGAGCCCTGCCGGGCCGGCCGAGCGCGCAAGATCTAGGGCGATCGCGATGCACGACTGGCTGCGACGGCTGCCGCCCAACGTGCAGGGCGCGCTGTGGCTGGTGAGCGGCGGCTTCATCTTCACCTCGACCAGCGCCATGATCCGCCTGCTCTCGGCGCAGGTCGAAAGCGTGCAGACCGCTTTCTTCCGCGCCGCACTCTCGGTGATCCTGCTGCTGCCCATGATCGCCGCCGGACGGGTGAAGCCATGGCACTCCAAGCGCATCGTCGGCCATTTCTGGCGTACCGCGATGGGCACCGGCTCGATGGTGCTGGGTTTTTATGCCGTGTCCATGCTGCCGCTCGCCGACGCCACGGCCATCGCCTTCTCGCAGCCTTTGTTCTCTGTCGTGGTCGCCGCCCTCGTCCTGGGCGAGAAGGTGCGCTGGCGGCGCTGGAGCGCCACCGTCATCGGCTTTGCCGGCGTGCTGATCATGGTGCGGCCGGGCGAGGGCAGCCTGCAGCTCGGCGCGCTGGTGGCGCTGGCCAACGCCGCCGCCGTCTCGCTCTCGATACTGCTGGTGCGGCGGCTGTCGGATTCCGAGACGCCGCTCATGATCCTGACCCAGTTCGCGATCTTCTCGACCATCCTGCTGACCGTGCCGGCCATCCTGGTGTGGCGCTGGCCCGATCTCTGGGGCTGGGTGCTGGCCGTGGGCATCGCGCTGTCGGCGACGGTCGGCCAGTATTTCTGGGTGCAGGCCTTCAAGGCGGGCGAGATGTCGGCGGTGGCGCCGTTCGAATACATGCGGCTGCCCTTCGCGGTGTTCGTGGGCTGGCTGATCTGGGGCGAGATGCCGGTGATCTGGACCTACCTCGGCGCGTCGATCGTCATCGGCTCGGCGCTCTACATCGCCCATCGCGAGCACCAGCTCGCCCGCCAGCGCCGGCGTGCCGCCCCGGCGCCTAAGCCGCTGGAGACGCCTGCGCCTTGAGGAGCCAGGCGCGCGCCTTGGCGCGGTGCGCCTCGGTGATGTGCACCCGCGCAGCGGTGAAGGCGGCGATCAGGATCGCCGCATCGTCGGTGTAGCCCAGGCCGACGATGAAGTCGGGAATGGCATCGAACGGCATCACGAAATAGGCGAGCGCACCCAGCAGGGTGGCGCGGATGGGCAGCGGCGTCGCCGGATCGAGGGCGCAATGGAAGGCGGCCACGGCATCCTCGGTGAACGGCACCTTGCCCAAGGTCTGCCGCACCTTGCGCCAGAAGCCGGCGCGCACGCGCATTTCGTTTTCTAGCAGGCGGTCGGTGTCGCTCATGGCCGCAAAGGTGGGCACCCGGCCGCGCTTGGCAAGGGGTTGGGACCTGCTAAAAAGCGCCCCGGACCACGGAGGATATAATGAACGTCAAGGGCCAGGCTGCCATCGTCACCGGCGGCGCATCGGGATTGGGGGGCGCCACGGCAGCGGCGCTGGCCGCGGCCGGCGCCAAGGTCGCGATCTTCGACCTGCAGGACGAGCTCGGCGAAAAGAAGGCCAGGGAGCTGGGCGGCCTCTACGTCAAGACCAATGTCGCCGATGCCGCCAACACCGAAGCCTCGGTCAAGACCGTGGTCGAGCGGCTGGGCGCCCCTCGCGTGGTGGTGAACTGCGCCGGCATCGGCCGCGCTGCGCGCACCATCTCCAAGTCCGGCCCGCACGATCTTGGCATGTTCTCCCAGGTGATCCAGGTCAACCTGATCGGCACCTTCAACGTCATCCGTCTGGCAAGCTGGGCGATGAGCCAGGCCGAGCCGATGGAGGACGGCGAGCGCGGCGTCATCATCAACACCGCCTCGGTGGCGGCCTTCGACGGCCAGATCGGCCAGGCTGCCTACTCGGCTTCCAAGGGCGGCGTGGTCGGCATGACCCTGCCGATCGCGCGCGACCTCGCGAGCCTCGGCATCCGCGTCTGCACCATCGCGCCCGGACTGTTCCTGACGCCGATGATGATGGGCCTGTCGGCCGAAGCGCAGAAGAGCCTGGGCGCCCAGGTGCCGTTCCCCTCGCGGCTGGGCGATCCCAAGGAATATGCTCAGCTCGCCTTGCAGATCGTCGAGAACCACATGCTGAACGGCGAGACCATCCGCCTCGACGGCGCCATCCGCATGGCGCCCCGCTAAAATGCCGGCGCACACCATGCGGTGGCCGGCAATCCTGGCGACGGTGGGGTTGCTGGCGGCCCTCTCGCGGCCGGCGATGGCGGAGCCGCGCTGGCTCGCCTGCAAGTACAACGACACCAACGGCAAGGCGCAGAGCTTCTTCATGGTGTTCGACGACCTGCGCAACGTCGCGTCGCTGT
>JABCYT010000368.1 GCA_013290035.1 Alphaproteobacteria bacterium | reverse complement strand
AAACCGGGACGGCGATCTCAAGCTCTTGAGATAAAAGGGCAAATCGCGCCGCACTGCGGCCGGGCTGCGACTGTCGACGCGACCGGCTCAGATTCTCCCGAGCGCCTGCGCGCTATCGCGTCGGAATCGGCCGTTCGCCCGAGTAGTCGTAGAAGCCGCGCTTGACCTTGCGGCCGATCCAGCCGGCTTCGACGTACTTCACCAGCAGCGGGCACGGGCGATATTTCGAATCGGCCAGGCCCTCGTGCAGCACCTGCATCACCGACAGGCAGGTATCGAGGCCGATGAAGTCGGCGAGCTCGAGCGGGCCCATGGGGTGGTTGGCGCCGAGCTTCATGCCGGTATCGATCGCCTCGACATTGCCGACACCCTCGTACAGCGCATAGACCGCCTCGTTGATCATCGGCAGCAGGATGCGGTTGACGATGAAGGCCGGGAAGTCCTCGGCATTGACCGGCTTCTTGTCGAGCCGCACCACGACCTCGCGCACGGTGCGGAAGGTCTCCTCCTCGGTGGCGATGCCGCGGATCAGCTCGACCAGCCCCATCATCGGCACGGGATTCATGAAATGCATGCCCATGAACTTGCCCGGGCGGTCGGTCACCGAGGCGAGCCGTGTCACCGAGATCGACGAGGTGTTGGTGGCGAGCAGCACGTTGGAGGGCAGGCCCTCGCAGACCTTCTTGAAGATCTCGCGCTTGACGCCCTCGTTCTCGGTCGCCGCCTCGACGATCAGGTCGCAGTCGGCGAACGGCTTGTAGTCGGTGGCGGTCGAGATGCGCTTGAGCGCCGCGTCCTTGTCCTCGGGCCGGATCATGCCGCGGCCGATCTGGCGGTCCATGTTGCGGCCGATCGCGTCGATGCCCTTGTCGATATGCGCCTGGTCGACGTCCGCGAGGCGGATATCGAACCCTTTGAGAGCGCAGACATGGGCGATGCCGCTGCCCATCTGGCCGGCGCCGATGACGCCGATGCGCTTGATCATGCTGGGTACTCCAGGATTCCGTAACTCACTTCTTTTCGACCGCGGCGGTCAGCTCGGGCACGATCTGGAAGAGGTCGCCGACGATGCCGTAGTCGGCCACCTGGAAGATCGGCGCTTCCTCGTCCTTGTTGATCGCCACGATGGTCTTGCTGTCCTTCATGCCGGCCAGATGCTGGATCGCGCCGGAGATGCCGATGGCGATATATAGGTCGGGCGCCACCACCTTGCCGGTCTGTCCTACCTGATAGTCGTTGGGCACATAGCCCGCGTCGACGGCGGCGCGGCTGGCCCCCAGCCCGGCGCCGAGCTTGTCGGCCAGCGCCTCGAGCATCTTGAAGTTCTCGCCGCTCGCCAGGCCGCGGCCGCCCGACACCACGATCTTGGCGCTGGTGAGTTCCGGCCGCTCGCTCTTGGAGAGCTCGGCGCCGACATAGGAGGCGAGACCGCCCGCGCCGGTGCCGCCGATCTGCTCGACCGGCGCCGAACCGCCGCCGGCCGCCGCCTTGAAGTTGGTCGGGCGGATGGTCACGACCTTGATCTTGTCGGCCGTCTGCACGGTGGCCATGGCATTGCCGGCATAGATCGGCCGCACGAAGGTGTCGGGCGAGACGACCTTGATCGCCTCGGAGACCTGGGCGACGTCGAGCAGGGCAGCGACGCGCGGCGCCAGGTTCTTGCCGACCGAATCGGCGGCCATCACGACATGGCTGTAACCAGGCGCGAGTTTGACCACGAGGGGTGCCACGTCCTCGGCTACCCAGTTGGCGTAGGCCGCATCCTCGGCATCCAATACCTTGGTCACGCCCTGGATGGCGGCGGCCGACTTGGCGGCCTCCCCGGCGTTGTTGCCCGCCACCAGCACGTGGACATCGGGATCCATCTGCGACGCGGCCGTCACGGCGTTCGCGACGTTGCTGCGAACGGTCTTGCCGTCATGCGCGGCGACAACCAGAACGGCCATGTCAGATCACTCCCGCTTCATTGCGCAGTTTGTCGACCAGTTCGGCCACCGTCTTCACCTTGATGCCGGACTTGCGCTTGGGCGGCTCTTCGACCTTCAGCACCTTGAGCCGGGGGGCGATGTCGACGCCCAGCGCATCGGCCGTCAGCATCTCGATCGGCTTCTTCTTGGCCTTCATGATGTTGGGCAGCGACGCGTAGCGCGGCTCATTGAGGCGGAGATCGGTGGTGATCACGGCGGGCAGCTTGATCTTGATGTTCTCCAGACCGCCATCGACCTCGCGCTTCACCTCGGCGCTGCCGTCGACGACGTTCAGCTTGTTGGCGAAGGTGCCCTGCGACCAGCCGAGCAGCGCCGCCAGCATCTGGCCGGTCTGGTTGGAATCGTCGTCGATCGCCTGCTTGCCCACGATCACCAGGCCGGGCTGCTCCTTGTCGACCACCGCCTTCATCAGCTTGGCGACGGCCAGCGGCTGCAGCTCGGCGTCGCTCTGGACCAGCACGCCGCGGTCGGCGCCCATGGCGAGCGCGGTGCGGATCGTCTCCTGGCATTGCGCCGGACCGGCGGAAAAGACGATGACTTCGGTCGCGAGCCCCTTCTCTCGCATGCGGATCGCCTCTTCCACGGCGATCTCGTCGAAGGGGTTCATGGACATCTTGACGTTTGCCGTCTCGACGCCCGTGTTGTCGGCCTTGACGCGGATCTTGACGTTGTAGTCGATGACCCGCTTGACCGCGACCAGCACTTTCATCGCGTTGCGCCTATAGGTGAGTTGCGGCCGGGCCTCCCGCCCGGCAAAGGGGTTTTCGTGTAGGGTTCTTCAGGCGATCATGTCAAGGCTATGGCGCACTGCACAAAATCGCAGGCTGGAAGCTTTTTCCTCAATTTTTCAACAGCTTGGGCCTGCTAGCGCGTCCCGCCCGGGACCCACAGAACGTCGGTCGCGCCGTCGTCGTTCAGCCGCCGCGCCAAGACGAACAGGTGGTCGGAGAGACGGTTGATGTACTTGATCGCCTCGGGGTTGATCGGCTGTTCGGCGGCCAGCCGCGTCATGCGCCGTTCGGCACGGCGCGCGACGGTACGGGCGAGATGGAGCCACGCGGCCGCCTCGCCGCCGCCCGGCAGGATGAAGGAATTGAGCGGCTCGAGGTGGGCGTTCATGGCATCGATCTCGCGCTCCAGACGCTCGACCTGCGAGGCCACGATGCGCAAGGCCTGCTCGCCGCGCTTGCTCTCGCCTTCGGGCGTGCAGAGATCGGCACCGAGATCGAACAGGTCGTTCTGGATGCGGCCCAGCATGGCGTCGGCTTCGGCGAAGCGCTCGCCGCCCAGCAGGTTGCGGGCAATGGCGCTGCGCGCCAGGCCGATCACCGAATTGGCCTCGTCGGTCGTGCCGTAGGCCTCGACACGGGGATCGTGCTTGGCGACGCGCTCGCCACGGCCGAGCGAGGTTTGGCCGGCGTCGCCGCCGCGCGTGTAGATGCGGGTGAGGGTGACCATCGGTTCAGCTCCGGCTGGCGAAGTACCAGAGAAGGATCAGGACGATCGTCAGGAATTGCAGGCGCACGCGCCACCACATCAGCCTGTTGCTGCGCCGTCCGCCCTCGATGTTGCCGTCGACGTTGCGGCTCATGCTGATCAGGCCGGCGAACAGCATGCCGAGCGTGGCCAACCCCGAGATGATGACCAGAACGAACAGGATTTTGGCAAGCATTACCCTCTCCTCCGGCTGGTTCTATCACTCATTATGCCGGCCCGCGCCAGTACGGGCGCCGGCCCAGGGTCGCGCCTCCCGCGTTGGCGCGGCGCCGGTTGCCGCCCGAAAGATCGCCTCAGCACCCTGCTCGCCGGACCACAGGGCCGCATGCACGGTGCCGTATTCGACCGGCTCGGTCGCCTCGCCGGCGAAGAAGACGCGCCGCCCGAGCGGCCGCGCATGGATCGGCCGGTCCTCCGGCGCGCTGCCGACGCCGGGGTAGGAATAACCGCCGCGCGACCACGGATCGCTCAGCCAGCGCGGGAAGACCATCGCTTCCGGCTCGGGGATATCGGCACCGAACATCTTGCGCAGCGAGGCCATCGCCACGTCCTTCACCTCGGCATCGCTGGCCGTCCGGTCAAGGCGGGCGGCCGTCGCCCCGTTGCTGAAACTCAACAGAATGGGACAGCCGGTTTCCTGCTCATGGCTGACCCAGGTGTTGAAGGTGCCGCGCCGCTCGGGCGAATCGGGCAGCCGACCGAACCATTTGGGACGCTCTGGCCAGAAGCGCCGCGGGAAACGCAGGTAGATCTTGCCCAGCACCCCCGCGCCATAGCCCAGGCGGGCGATGGCCGTGCGCTGGTCCGCGGGCGGCGGCGGATCGAGCGCCGGCAACCCAGCGCGCAGCAGGCCGACCGGCACCGTGATCAATGCACGCTCGGCGTCGATGCGCTCGCCATCCTGCAGGATCGCGCTCACGCCCGAATCGTTCCAGATGACGCGCTGCACGGGAGAGCCGAGGCGAATCGAGAGGCCCTCGGCGGCATCGTCGATCAACTGATGAAAGCCGCCCTTCGGCTGGCCGTTGCGCTCGAGGCCCTCGGTCGGGAACCATTCCTCGGCGGCGACCGCGTCGTAGGGTGCGCCCTGCACGCCTTCGCTCATCTCCACGAAGGTCGCGACCACGAGCTTGTCGACCTCGGGCAGCCACGGCGCGCGCAGCACCGGGTCGACCGCCTGCTTCACCGAGATCGAGCGCGGCCCCCAGCTGCGCGTCATCGCCTTGCTCTTCCAGCTCGCCCATTCGATCGCCGTCTTGAAGGCGGCGCGGCCCAGGATGGCGCGGCGACGCTGGCCTTCGCGCG
>JABCYT010000367.1 GCA_013290035.1 Alphaproteobacteria bacterium | reverse complement strand
CGGGAGACACCTACTCTGGCATATCGACGGCATAGGAATTCGGCGTTGCCGGTTCTCCTGTCACCTTGGGTTCGCCGTCTGTAGAGTGTCGACAGAGAACCGCGAACCCACGTCGATGATCGACACCGCCTTCGTCCTGCTCGTCATCGCCGTGCTGCTGGTCGTCGTCGCCGGCTGTCAGCCGCTGGCCGCCCGCCTGAAACTGCCGTCGACCGCCCTGCTTGGTGCGGTTGGCGTCGCGCTGGGCGCGTTGCCCGCCGCCCTGTCGCAGCTCGGCTGGTCGGGCCCTGTCGACGTGTTTGCCGACATGTTCGCCCGCCTGCCCGTCAGTTCCGCGACCTACATCTACGTATTCCTGCCTCTTCTGGTGTTCGAAGCCGGCATCGCGACCGACGTGCGGCGCATGATGGAAGACGCCGCCCCTATCTTGCTGCTCGCCATCATCGCCACCCTCGTCGCGACGGCGATCATTGGTCTGGCATTGTGGCCGCTCGCGGGTGTGCCGCTGGTCGTCTGTCTGCTGTTGGGCGCCATCGTGTCGACCACCGACCCTGCCGCAGTGATCGCCATCTTCCGCGATGTCGGCGCGCCGGCGCGCCTGACGCGACTGGCGGAAGGCGAAGCGTTGCTCAACGATGCCGCGGCAATCGTGCTGACCACCGTGCTGTTCGGCGTAATCTCGACCGGAGCGCAACCCGACATCGCCTCCGGACTCCTCGAGTTCTTCGTCTCGTTTGTCGGTGGCGGCTTGTTCGGCGCGATCGCCGGCCGCGGGCTGCTTTGGGCGATTCCCTGGATGCGAGACGATCGCCTTGCCGAAGCCACGCTGACACTGGGGCTCGCCTACGGCGTCTTCGTCGTCTCCGAACGCTTCCTGCACATTTCTGGTGTCGCCGCGGTACTGGCCGCCGCTCTGGTGGCGAGCGCAACGGGACGCTCGCGGATCGCGCCCGAGAACTGGGTCTTTCTCACCGACCTGTGGGATCAGATTGCCTTTTGGGCGCGCTCCCTGGTCTTCGTTCTCGCTTCCATTCTGGTGCCGAGACTTCTCGGCACGGTCGATTGGCACGACCTGCTCCTGCTGGCGGTGCTGATCGGCGCGGCCTTTGCCGCGCGTCTGCTTGTGCTGTTCGTGCTGATGCCCTTGCTCGAGTTCCTGAACCTCACCGAGCCGATCAGCCCGGCCTTCAAGCTGGCCCTGACGTGGGGCGGCTTGCGCGGGGCGCTGACCTTGGTTCTTGCGCTGGCCGCCACCGAGCATCCGCTGTTGCGCCCCGACGTGCAGCGTTTCATCGCCCTTCTCGCCACCGGCTTCGTCCTTTTCACCCTTTTTGTTAACGGCACGACCCTGCGCGTCGTGATCGGCCTGCTGGGGCTCGACCGGTTGTCGGCCCGCAACCAGATTCTGCGCGATCGGGTGCTTGCGCTGTCCTATGCCGAGGTGACCGACGCCGTCCGCGTCATGGGCCGAGACCGCGCGCTTTCGGAGGAAACAATCCAGCGTGTCGTTGCGCCCTACCAGGACTGGATCGCTGCGGCGGAAGCCGGCGAAGGCGGCGAGGAGCTCACCGATCGGGATCGCCTGGCGATCGCCCTGGTGGCGCTCGCGAACCAGGAACGCGTGCTTGCCCTGGAAGCGCGTGCTGACCGCGTCGCCTCGCCTGCCGCCGTGCAGGTGCTGTTGCAGAATGCCGATGCTCTCGCTGAAGGCGCCCGTGATGAAGGCAGAGTCGGATATCGCCGGGCCGCCGCGCAAACCCTGTCGTTCTCGACGTTGTTTCGTTTCGCTTACTTCCTTCACCGGCATCTCGGCATCCTCCGTCCGCTTGCCGATCGCCTGGCCGAGCGGGTCGAACTGCTGCTGGTCACGCGGCTGCTGATGGACAGGCTGCTGGCATTCAACGATCGCCGCATCGGCGCGATCTTTGGCAAACGCATTGCAAAGATCACCGGCGAGATGATCCGCCTCCGCCGCCAGGCTGCGAGCTTCGCGCTCGACGCGCTGCGTCGCCAATATCCCGACTACCTCGCGACCCTCGAGGTTCGGTCGCTTCGACAGTCGGCACTGAGGCAGGAAATGGGGCGATACAAAGCACTGTTCGACGAAGGCCTGATTCCGCGCGAGCTCTACGAGGACCTCGAACGTCGCATCGCGAGGACGCGTACAACGGAGGCACGCCCACGGCTGGATCTCGGGCTCGATACACGTCGGCTGGTCGAGCGGCTCGACATGCTGTCAGGCCTGGAAGAGCACCAGCTCGACCGTGTGGCCAAGCTCCTCCGGCCCCGCTTCACCGTGCCCGGCGAGCGCATCGTCCGCGCCGGCGATCGGGCTGATGCCTGCTACTTTATCGCCTCCGGTGCGGCCGAGGTGCGCCAGCCGGATCGCACCATCGGGCTCGGCAGCGGCGATTTCTTTGGCGAACTCGCCTTGCTGACGGGCCGGCCGCGGCAGGCCGATGTCGTCGCCCTCTCCTTCTGCCGCCTGCTGACGCTTCGCAAGGCAGACTTCGAGGCCTTCCTGGCCGCAAATCCGGAAACCAAGGCATTGATCACGCGCATCGCCAAAGCGCGCATCGCCGAAAACGAAGACACAAGCCGCGTGCCGAGCTGACGCAGACGTCGCATAGACGGCCTTTATGAAGCGGCTATGACTTACGGCCTCCAACCTTCTCGAATACCTATGCCGCGCCCTCTAGAACAATCGGGCTGAAAGAGGCATCACGATGTCCATGCGCCCCCGCCTGACAGTCGCCCACAGCGCGACGCCTTCACCCAGACTTTCTCTCGTTGAGGAAGTGCGCGAACTGTACGCGCTCGCGAAGAACCGCCGGGTTGCCTCGCTCGCGTTGTTCCGCAACAGCACCAAGCATCCCGCGTTGCGAAGAACCAACGTCTCGCCGCGCGGACGCGAACGCGACGCTGCCTGATACTGCCGCTTCGGCCATCGGGCTTCGGGCGCCTTGTGGGTCACCGGGCGTGGTGGCGGCAGCTGCGGTGGTGCGTCGGGCTTCGTAAACTCAGCGCTGTTCCCGTCACAGTATCCCCGAGTCGAGAGTATCGGGAGGTCGAACTCATAGGGCTGCTATAAGAAAATCGTTCTAAAGTGCGGCCATGAAGATCCTGGTAGCCAATCCCAACACATCGAGCGGCGTCACCGACCGCCTGGTCGCGTCGGCGAAACTGGTCGCGAGTCCGGGCACCGAACTGCTGCCCATGACCGCCGCGTACGGCGTGCCCTACATTGCCACGCGCGCCGAGGCCGCTGTCGGCGCCGTTGCCGCGCTCGAGATGCTGGCGGAGCGCCGTTCCGGGATCGACGCCGCCATCGTCGCCGCCTTCGGCGATCCCGGCCTGGGCGGCGCGCGCGAGCTGTTCGACTTTCCCATCGTCGGCATGGCCGAGGCCGCCATGCTGAGCGCCTGCATGCTGGGCCGTTCCTTCGCCATCGTGAGCTTCGCCAAGGCGCTCGAGCCGTGGTTCGCCGAGATCGTGGCCTGGCACGGCCTCTCCGGCCGCTGCGCCGCCATCCGCATGCTCGACGAGGGCTTCCGCTCGATCGACGACGTGCAGGACGAGAAGGAAGCCGTGCTGATCGAGCTGGCGCTGCGCACGGTGACGGACGATGGGGCGGACGTCGTCATCCTGGCGGGCGCGCCGCTCGCCGGTCTCGCCAACAAGATCAGGGACCGGGTGCCCGTGCCGTTGGTCGACGGCATCCAGGCCGCCACCGTGATGGCCGAGGGGCTGGTGCGCATGAGGCCGCGCAAGGCCACCGCCGGCACCTATCGCCGGCCGGCGGCGAAGGACTCCAAGGGTCTTTCCGCCGCCCTCGCCAATGTGATCGGCCACCGGGATTCGTGACGTGACTCGTGACCTGTCAGGCTACGGACGCACGCCGCCTGATCCGAAGTGGCCGGGCGGCGCGCGGGTCGCGGTGTCGTTCGTCATCAATTTCGAGGAAGGCGCGGAGATGTCGCTGTCCTCGGGCGATGCGCTGAACGAGAAGGTCTACGAAGTCAACGACGAGATCGCGGGCGTTGTCGACCGCTGCATGGAATCCCACTTCGAGTACGGCACCAAGGCCGCCTGGTGGCGGATCGCCGACGCGCTGGAGCGGCTGGGCGTGCCCGCCACCGTCAGCAGCTGCGGCAAGGCGGCCGAGCTTTCGCCCTGGCTCATCCAGGATGCGGTGAAGCGCGGCCACGAGATCGCCTGTCACGGCTGGCGCTGGGAGAAGCACGCCCACATGGAGGAAGCGGCCGAGCGCCAGGCGATCGCCCGGACGGTGAAGGTGCTGACCGAGATCGCTGGCCAACGCCCCGTCGGCTGGCACACCCGCTCCACGCCCTCGCCCAACACGCGCCGGCTGCTCGTCGAGGACGGCGGCTTCCTCTACGACAGCGACGATTATTCGGACGACCTGCCGTTCTTCGCCAAGGTCTCGGGCAAGCGGCACCTGGTGCTGCCCTACAGCTTCGACACCAACGACATGCACTATCACCAGGGTTTTCACCGCTTCGTGACGGCGCGCGACTTCGCCGAGTACACGACCGACGCTTTCGACACGCTGTGGGCCGAGGGCGAGCGCTCTCCGAAGATGATGTCGATCGGCCTGCACCTGCGCATGATCGGCCGGCCGGGCCGCATCGCCGCCCTCGATCGCATCGTGAAGCACATGAACATGAAAGGCGGCGCCTGGTTCGCCACGCGCCGCCAGATCGCCGAGCACTGGCTGGTGCGATTTCCCGCTTGAGGGCGCTCGAGCGTAGGCACGACTACGGCGAACGC
>JABCYT010000366.1 GCA_013290035.1 Alphaproteobacteria bacterium | reverse complement strand
CATAAGGCTTGAAGGAGGAGCCGGGCTGGCGCAGCGCGTCGGTGGCGCGGTTGAACTGGCTTTCCCCGTAGTCGCGCCCGCCCACCATGGCGCGCACCGCGCCGTCGGTATCCATCAGCACGGAGGCGGCCTGCTTGGCGTGATATTCGTGGCCGTATTGCCGCAGCGCGTTCTGGATCGCGTCCTCGGTGTGCTTCTGCAGATTGAGGTCGATGGCGAGCCGCGCCACGAACACCCGCTCCGTCATCGACTTGGGAAAGGTCGCGACGAGCTTCTTCATCTCGTCGAAGGCCCAGTCGAGGTAGTAGTTCGGCGAATGCTCGTCGCGCCGGTCGACCGGGGTGGCCGGATTGCGGCGGGCGCCGAACACCTGGCCTTCGGTCATGATGCCGGCATCGACCAGATTGTCGAGCACCACGTTGGCGCGGGCGCGCGCCGCCGGCAGGTTGACGTGGGGCGCGAATTTCGAGGGCGCCTTGAACAGGCCGGCGAGCATCGCCGCCTCCGCCAGGTTCACGTCGCGCGCCGACTTGTTGAAGTAGTACTGTGCCGCCGCGTCCACCCCGAAGGTGCCGCCGCCCAGATAGGCGCGGTCGAGATAAAGCTTGAGGATCTCGTTCTTCGGCAGCCGCGATTCGAGCCAGATCGAGAGGAAGGCCTCGTTGACCTTGCGCTCGATGGTGCGCTCGTTCGACAGAAACAGGTTCTTGGCCAATTGCTGCGTGATCGAGGAGCCGCCTTGCACGACGCCGCCGGCGCGCGCATTGATCGTGATGGCGCGGAACAGGCCCGGAACGTCGATGCCGAAATGCTCGTAGAAGCGGCGGTCCTCGGTTGCCAGCACGGCCTTGATCAGGTGGTCGGGAAAGTCCTCCAACGGGATCGAATCGTTGTGCCGGATGCCGCGCGAGCCGATCTCGTTGCCGAAGCGGTCCAGGAAGGTGACGGCGAGCTCGGACTTCTTCAGCCAATCCTCGTCCGAGGTCTCGCGGAAGGCAGGCACCGCGAGCGCCAGCATGAGCACCATGCCGCAGCCGCCGAGCGTGGCCATTTCCGAGAGCGGCTCGATGAACAGCCAGCGCCGCCAGCCGGAGACATGGAAGCGGTCCATGAAGACGGTGAACCGCTCATACAGCTCACGTCCCCAGGTCCTGGCCTGGTAGATACCGAAGTCGAGGCGCGAATCGAGATCGAGCAGGATGCGGCGCATCCGCGCCAGCCAACGGTTTTTGCCCTGGTCGTCGTGAAGGAGATCGCGCACAGTTATCTCTTCGGCACGAAGTCGCGCCGGCGAAACAGATTCGCCCGGCTGACCATTTACTTAGCCGATCGGATCGGGCCGGACTATGGCGCAATAGTCACAAGGTGAAAGGAAAAAATAGGGTGCCCGATCGCCGATTTTTTCGAGCTTCGAGGAAGGCAAGCCATGGCGCATGACGACGTTCCGTTCTGGAAGCGCAAGTCGTTGGAGCAAATGACGAAATCCGAATGGGAGAGCGTCTGCGACGGATGTGGGAAGTGCTGCCTGGTCAAGCTCGAGGATGCCGACAACAGCGCCCGGACCTATTTCACGGACGTGGGTTGCCGCCTGCTCGACGGCGAGACCTGCGGCTGCAGGGACTACCCCAACCGAACCGCGGAAGTGCCTGATTGCGTTCGGCTAACCCCCAGGAACGTCAAGAAAATCGTTTGGTTGCCGCCGACCTGCGGCTATCGCCTTCTGGCCGACGGCAAGGAACTCTATTGGTGGCACCCGCTGGTCTCCGGCGACCCCGAGACCGTGCACACGGCCGGGATCTCGGTACGCGGGCGGGTCAAGGCGAGCGAGGAAGACGTGCCCGACGACCAGCTCGAGGACTGGATCGTGAGCTGGCCGGTCCGCATCCCCAAGGCTGCCCGCCGCAAGCCAAAGCGCTGAAGCGTTCACCTGTCGTGGCTCCTGGGACAGGTGCGCCGCGTCATGGCTGCCCTGTCCGCCCTCCCATTGCCTTGCGGCGAGCCGCGCGCAATCTTGCGGCCCGGCCCAATCAGAAAAATTTGGCGACACGAAAGAGTTCATGAGCTCGAATCGCGACCGTGCTGCAGACGCCCCGCCCGGGGATCACCACCTGAACACGGCGCCGGTGGACCAGGCCACCGTGCGGACCATCATCGTCGGCATCATGCTGGCGATGTTTCTGAGCGCGCTCGAGCAGACCATCGTGGCGCCGGCGCTGCCGACGATCGGACGCAGCTTGTCCGACGTCGAGAATCTGTCCTGGGTGGTGACCGCCTATCTGCTCTCAACCACGCTTGCCACGGCCTTGTTCGGCAAGCTGTCCGACATCTACGGGCGGCGCGCCCTCATGCTGATCAGCGTGAGCGTGTTCGTGCTCGGCTCGGTCGCCTGCGCGCTCGCGCCCACACTCTGGTTGCTGGTCGCCGCGCGCGCCCTGCAGGGGCTCGGCGGCGGCGGCATCCTGCCGCTCGCCCAGACCGTCATCGCCGACATCCTGTCGCCGCGCGAGCGCCCGCTGGTGCAGAGCTATTCGTCGGTCATGTTCATGAGCGCCAGCATCCTCGGACCGGTGCTGGGCGGGTTTCTGACCGACTACGTCCATTGGTCGATGATCTTCTGGATCAATCTGCCGCTCGGCGTCGCAGCCTTGCTGATGACGAACCGGGCCCTCAAGCGCCTGCCGCGGCACGAGCGCCCGCACCGGCTGGACATGGTGGGCGCCGCCCTGATGGTCGGGGCCGCGATCGCCTTGCTCATGGCGCTGAGCTGGGGCGGCATTCGCTACACGTGGGGCTCGCCGCAGGTTCTGGGCCTGGTTGGCGTCTCGGCGCTCTTATGGATGCTGTTCGTCTGGCGCCTGATGACGGCGCCTGAGCCGTTCATCCCGCTGTCGATGGTGCGCGAGCCGGTGGTCGGCGCCATCGTGGTGGCTGGCTTCTTCGGCATCGGCACCATTATCGGCCTGTCGATCTTCATGCCGCTCTACATCGAGCTGGTGCTCGGCCAATCGGCGAGCGCGGCCGGCGTGGTCCTGATCGCCTTCATGTGCGGGGCGACCATCGGATCGCTGCTCGCCGGCCGCCTCTTGTCGCGGCTGCATCGCTACAAGAGGGTGCCGATGGTCGGGCTGCCGGTCGGCGTGGCGATGCTGACGATCTTCGCCATCTGGCCGGACCGGTTCTCGGTCGCGGGGGTCGCGGCGCTTCTGCTGTTCGGCGGCGTTGGCATGGGCACCATGTATCCGACCACGACCGTGCTCATCCAGAACGCCGTGCTGCCCCATCAGCTCGGCACCGCGACCGGCACGTTGAACTTCTTTCGCCAGCTCGGCGGCGCACTCGTGGTCGCAGTCTTCGGCGCCATCGTGCTCGGCGGCTTCGACGTCCACGCATCCGGCACGCTGGTGCTGCAGCGACTGTCCGCAGCCGGCGGCTCGGCGGATTTCGCGCTGGCGTTTCGCTGGGTCTTCATCGTGGGGGCGGGCTTTCTCGGCGCCGCCTTCCTGGCCGTCCTGTGCATCGTGGAGCGGCCGCTGCGGGGCCCCGCCACCAGGGCGCAGCCGGCGCCTGCCGCCGCCGAGTAGCGGTGGCTCTCGCCCTCCCAGCGCTGCACTCAGGTTTTCGGTGCGACAATCCAAGCGCCAACGCGAAACCCCCGCTTGCTCGGCAAGCGGGGGCGGGGCCTATTCGAGTGTGCGGCGAGGGGGCTCTACTGGGCCTGCGCCTTGAGGGCCTGCAGATCCGCCTCGCTGCGGAACGTCATCACCGCGACCTTGCTGGTGCGCGAATAGGGCAGCACCACCTCCATCTTGCCGTCGCGCTCGAGCAGCGAGATGTAGCGTGCTTCGGTGCCGCGCGTCGGCAGGTCGAAGGTGGTCCATTTATTCGTGGCCGGATCGAACTTCATGATCACGTCCGAGGTCCAGATGTTGAGCCAGGCGTTGTGGCCGCTGTCGACCGCCACATGGTAGGGCTGCATGACGCCGGGGCCCGGCAGCGGCACGAACGAGGTCTCCATGGTGTGGATGTCGATCTTGGCGAGCGTGCCGCCCCATGAGTTTCCGACCCAGAGGACGTCGCCGTTCTTGTCGCTGCCCATCCGGCGGGGGCCCTCGTTCCAGGGCACCGGCTGATTGAAGTCCGCCGGCGCGTATTTCTCGTAGAAGGCGCGCTGCTGGTCGCTCATGAGATCCTTGTCCATCGTCACGCGCGGCAGCTTGAGCTCCGAAGCCTGGCCGGTCTTGCTGTCGGCATGGCCGATGATGTCGAGCGTCATCTCGGCCCACCAGCCGTTGCCCTCGCGGTCGCCGGCCGCCCCGTAAGTCGTGCCGGTGCCGTTCGGAGTCTTGTAGGTGACCGACTTGAACTCGGTGAAGGTCTCGGTCGCGGGATCGAAGCGCAAGGCGCCCTCCGCCGACGACACCCAGATCTTGCCCTTGCCGTCGAAGTCGACGGTGGTGGCGCCGCCGGTCGCGGCGATGCCGTTGGGCGGCTGGAACACCTGGATCTGCTCGGTCTTGGGATCGAGCCGGCCCAGGCTGCCCTTGCCGGGATTGACGTTGAACCAGATGATCCCGTTGGGATCGCGGGTCATGCCATGGGTATTGGCGGCCATGCCGTTCTGGCCGCCCACCTTGAACATCTTGACCGCGCCGGTCTGCGCGTCGATGCGGCCGATCGAGGTGAAGTGATTGGGCACGTTGGAGGTGAACCAGATGTTGCCGTCGAGATCGGCCCAGGAATCGTGCACCAGGGAGCCGGCGCGCGAGGGCGTTCCGAGCGACCAGTCGCTGCCGTCGTTGAGCTGGTACTTG
>JABCYT010000365.1 GCA_013290035.1 Alphaproteobacteria bacterium | reverse complement strand
CTGAACGTGCGCCGCCGCGCCGCTGCCTCTTCTCAGAAGATGTTGAGGAAGAGGATTCGAACCTAGACTAACCGGGTCAGAGCCGGTTGTTCTACCGTTAAACTATCCCCCAAGTGAGGCCGGCCGCTGGATTTAGCGACGCCGGGCGGGCTTGGCAAGCGGGCTCGCCGCAGGGCCTTTCCTCAGGTACCATCGGGCCAAGGAAAGAGTTCGAAATGGCCGGGGATTCCACGCCGAAGGGAGGCTGGCACAGCGGTCGTTTTGCGCACACTTTCGCCGCCATCGATCTCGGCACCAACAATTGCCGGCTTCTGGTGGCACGGGCGTCGGTCGACGGCTACGAGGTCATCGACGCCTATTCCCGGCCGGTCCGGCTGGGGGAGGGAGTGGCGTTGAACGGCACTCTGTGCGGCGACGCCATCGAGCGCACGTTGAATGCGCTCAGCATCTGTGCGGCCAAAATCGGCCGCAACGGGGTGACCCGTGCCCGTCACATCGCCACCGAGGCCTGTCGCCGCGCCTGCAACGGCGAGGACTTCCTGGCCCTGGTCAAGGACCGCACCGGCCTCTGCCTCGAAGTCATCCCGCCGGCCGAGGAGGCGCGGCTGGCGCTGGCGAGCTGCGAGAACCTGCTCGACCCGGAGATCCCGTTCGGCCTGCTGATCGACATCGGCGGCGGCTCGACCGAGGTGAGCTGGATCGGCGTGTCGCGCCGTCCCGATCGCCACGGCGGCGTCGCCACCGAGCTCTTGGACATGACCTCGGTGCCGTGGGGCGTCGTCACCCTCACCGAGTCCTGCGTCAAGAGCCAGCCGCGCGAGCAGCCGGTGACGCGGGCCTGCTACGACGACATGGTCGAGCGCATCCGCGGCGACCTCCGCCCGTTCTGCGCCAAGCACGGCATCGGCCACGCCATCGCCCGCGGCGAGGTGCAGATGATCGGTGCGTCGGGCACGGTGACGACGGTGAGCGCCCATCATCTCGGCCTCAAGCGCTACAACCGCACCATCGTCGACGGCTCGCGCATCGGCCGCGACTCGATCCTGCGCATCTGCGACGAGCTCTCGCTGATGTCGGTGCTCGAGCTCACCGGCCTGCCCTGCATCGGCAACGATCGCGCCGACCTCGCGCTGGCCGGCGGCGCCATCCTCGAGGCGGTGTGCCGGCAATGGCACGCGCCCATGGTGCGGGTGGCCGATCGCGGCCTGCGCGAGGGCGTGCTGATGGACCTGATGCGCCAGGCCGACCGAGAGGCCGATCCGTTCTGCCGGCCCGGGGCCTAGAAAATGGCCAAAGGGAAGGGGAGTGTGCCGACCGGTCGGCGCGCCACGGTGCGCGTGAAGACGGCCAAGGGGCGCACCACGTCGTCGCAGCGCTGGCTACAGCGGCAATTGAACGATCCCTATGTCGCCGAGGCCCGCAAGCGCGGCTACCGCTCGCGCGCGGCCTTCAAGCTGCTGCAGATTGACGACCAGTTCCACTTCCTCAAGGTGGGCGCGCGCGTGGTCGATCTCGGCGCGGCGCCGGGCGGCTGGACCCAGGTCGCCGTCGAGCGGGTCAAGCCCGAGCGCGGCAAGGGCATCGTGGTCGGCCTCGACATCACGCCGGTCGAGCCGATCGCCGGCGCCATCGTGCTGGCCAAGGATTTCTATGACGAGGATGCGCCCGCCGTCCTGACCGAGCGGCTGGCCGGACCGGCCGATGTCGTGCTGAGCGACATGGCCGCGTCGGCCACCGGCGACACACAGACCGATCACCTGCGCATCATGGGGCTGGCCGAGGCCGCGCACGACTTCGCCCGCCAGGTGCTGCGGCCCGGCGGCACCTTCGTCGCCAAGGTGCTGCGCGGCGGCACCGAGCGCAGCCTGCTCGACCGGCTGAAGCGCGACTTCGCCAAGGTCCGCCATGTCAAGCCGCAGGCGAGCCGCGCCGATTCGGCGGAAATGTATGTCGTCGGCACGGGCTTTCGCGGCTAAGTTCGCCGCCTTCAGCTCAACCGGAGGACTAAAATGGCTCTCGGCATGTACGCCGCTTCTGTTCCCGTCTATCAGCGCCAGCTCGGCGCCGTCTCCAAGCTCCTCGAGAAGGGCGCGGCCTGGGCCGCGGCCAAGAAGGTCGACGAGGCCGTCCTGGGCGCCACGCGCCTCATCCCCGACATGCTGCCGCTGACACGCCAGGTGCAGATCGCCTGCCGCTTCGCCGAGGAGAGCACCGCGCGGCTCGCCGGCGCCGAGGTGCCCAAGGCGCCGGAAAACGCCGAAAAGACCCTGGGCGAGCTGCGCGGCCGCATCGACGCCGTGCTGGCCTACCTCAAGGGCTTCAAGCCCGGGCAGCTCGCCGGCAGCGAAGACCGCCAGATCGTGCTCAGCATCGCCGGCAACGAGATGAAGCTGACCGGGCAGCAATATTTGCTGAATTTCGCGATGGTGAACTTCTATTTCCATTGCACGACCACGCACGCAATCTTGCGCCAGTCCGGGGTCGAGATCGGGAAACGGGACTTCATCGGCAGCCTCTAGAGGGGCTGTGCATAACGGCCACGCGCGGCGGCGCTTGGCTTGCGCGCGGCATAGTGTATAAAGCGCCGCCAACCCGGCGGTCCTACCCAGGGCCGCCGGTTTTCTTTATCTCCGTCCGGAGGTTGGCATGGAATTTCAGGAAGCGCTCACTTTCGATGACGTCCTCCTGAAGCCGGCCGCCTCGGCGGTCCTGCCCAACCAGACCGACATCCGCACGCGGCTCACCCGCACCATCGAGCTCGGCATCCCTCTGATGTCGGCGGCGATGGACACCGTCACCGAGGCGGCCATGGCGATCGCCATGGCGCAGGCCGGCGGCATCGGCGTCATCCACAAGAACCTCAGCGCCGAGGCGCAGGCCAACGAGGTGCGCAAGGTCAAGAAGTTCGAATCCGGCATGGTGGTGAACCCCGTCACCATCCATCCCGAGCAGACCCTGGCCGATGCGCTGGCGCTGATGTCGCAGCATCAGATCTCTGGCATCCCCGTGGTCGAGCGCAACGGCACGCTGGTCGGCATCCTGACCAATCGCGACGTCCGCTTCGCCACCGACAATTCCATGAAGGTGAGCGCGCTGATGACCCAGGAGAAGCTGGTCACGGTGCATGAGGGTGTGAGTTCGGAGGAGGCCAAGCGGCTGCTGCACCAGCGCCGCATCGAGAAGCTGCTGGTGGTCGACGCCGAATATCGCTGCATTGGCCTGATCACCGTCAAGGACATCGAGAAGGCCAACAAGTTCCCCGGCGCCAGCAAGGACGAGAAGGGCCGGCTGCGTGCTGCGGCCGCCACCGGCGTGGGCGAGGACGGGCTGCGTCGCGCCCAGCTCCTGATCGACGCCGACGTCGACGTGATCGTGGTCGACACCGCGCACGGCCATTCCAAGGGCGTGCTCGAGGCGGTGAGCCGCGTCAAAAAGCTCAGCAACTACACCCAGGTGATGGCCGGCAACGTCGCCACGCGCGAGGGCGCGCAGGCGCTGATCGACGCCGGCGCCGACGCCGTCAAGATCGGCATCGGCCCGGGCTCGATCTGCACCACCCGCATGGTGGCAGGCGTCGGCATGCCGCAATTCACCGCCATCCTCGAGGCCGCCGAGGCCTGCCGCGCGGCAGGCGTGCCGGCGATCGGCGACGGCGGCATCAAATATTCCGGCGATCTCGCCAAGGCGATCGCCGCCGGCGCCGACTGCGCCATGATCGGATCGCTGCTGGCCGGCACCGACGAGGCGCCGGGCGAGGTGCTGCTCTATCAGGGCCGCTCCTACAAGTCGTATCGCGGCATGGGCTCGATCGGCGCCATGGCGCGCGGCTCGGCCGACCGCTACTTCCAGCAGGAGGTCGAGAGCACCTTGAAGCTGGTGCCCGAAGGCATCGAGGGCCGCGTGCCTTACAAGGGGCCGGTCGGCAACATCATCCATCAGCTGGTCGGCGGCCTGCGCGCGGCGATGGGCTATACCGGCAACGCCACCATCCGCGACATGCAGAAGAACTGCCAGTTCCTGCGCATCACCGGCGCCGGCCTGCGCGAGAGCCACGTGCACGACGTCGACATCGTGCAGGAAGCGCCGAACTACCGCAGCGGGATGTGAGCTGTCCTCTCCGCCCGCGAAGCGGGGGAGAGAGAATCCCGAATCACTTTAGCTTCTCGGCCACCAGCTTAGCGATCAGGCGGTTGCCGGGTTCGTTCATGTGCCACAGACCGTAGAGCTGGCGCGGGTGGGGCGTGGCGGCGAGGGCGTCGAAGCTGTCGATCGTCAGAAGGCCGTTTTTGGCGGCGCAGTCGAGCAGGGCCCTGGTCATGCGGCGCTGTTCGGCGGCGAAGGCGGGGTCGTCCCACACCACGGGATCGTATTCGGCCACCACCACGATCCTGGCGCCGCTCGAGCGCTGGAGCGCGGCCAGGCGGTCGGTCAGGCGGCAGGCCAGCGTCTCGCCGGTGCCGGCGGGATGCACGCGGATATGGTCGCCGAACCAGTCGTACAAAAGGTCGAGGCGGCGCAGGATGAAATCGAACAGGAAGGAATAGCCGAGCGTGCGCTGCCAGAAGGTGAGCGTGTCGCGCGGGTCGCTGCGCGGCGGGACCGGCACGCCGCGCAACACGAGCTGGTCGTGGTCGACATCGAACCAGGGCTTGTCGGCACTCCACATCCGGCGCATCTCGGTGCGGCGGATATCGTCGGCGATGAAGCTGACGACGATGGCCGAGGGCTTGTCTTTTGCCGCCAGCTGCTCGGCGCGCAGCACGGTCTGGTCGAAGCCGTAGCCGCTCACGCCGCCATTCAGCACGCGCCGTCCGGTCAGCAGCT
>JABCYT010000364.1 GCA_013290035.1 Alphaproteobacteria bacterium | reverse complement strand
AAAAGGCGGCCTGCGGGCCGCCTTTTTTGTTGGCCGCGGCTCCGCCCTGAACGCGCTGGCCATCGGGGAAATCTCGGATAAGGTCACCGTGCATGGACAATCAGGCGCCTCAGTCGACGGTTCTGGGCGACACCATTCTCGAATGGCTGTCCAACGAAGCGCTGCAGGATTCCGAACCGGGGGCGCTCTATGGCGAGCTGTGCCAGCGTCTGCGCGGTGTCGGCCTGCCGATCCTGCGCGGCCAGGTCGCCTTCCGCATCCTCCACCCGCTCTACGACGCCAGCGCCGTGAGCTGGGACGCCGAGCGGGGCGCCGTGATCGAGCTCTACAGGCCCGGCGACCGTACCGGACACGAGCGATTCAAGCGCAGCCCGCTCGGCCATGCGCTGGCCCATCGCCTGCCCATCCTGCGGCGCCGGCTGACCGGCGAGACGGCGCTCCTCGACTTCGAGTCTCTCGAGGAGATGCGGGCGTCGGGCGGCACCGACTATGTCGTGTTCGTGGTGGGCTTCGACCGCGCGTCGCAGAACGGCATCCTCTGTTCCTGGCTCGGCGGTCGGCCCGCCGGCTTCACCGACGGCGAGATCGCCGAGCTTCAGCGCGTCACCCGCGAGCTCGCCATTGCGCTCAAATCCAAGCTCGAGCGCAGCGTCGCTCAGAATGTCGCCCACGCCTATCTCGGCAAGCGCGCCGGCCAGGCGGTGCTGAATGGCCTGATCCGGCGCGGCGACGGCGAGAAGATCACGGCGGCGCTGTGGTACAGCGATCTGCGCCAGTCGACGGCGCTCGCCGACCGCCTGCCCGCCGAGGCCTTCCTCCACCTGCTCGGGCGCTACTTCGAGATGACGGCGTCGGCGGTACTCGATCACGGCGGCGAGGTTGTTTCGCTGCTGGGCGATGCGGTGCTCGGCTTGTTCCGTATTGAAGGCGCGCCGGACGAGGCGTGCGGCCGCGCGCTCGCCGCGGCTCACGAAGCGCGCCGGCGCCTCGGCGCGTCGCAGTCGTCGGCGGACGGGCCGCTCGACTTCGGCATCTCGCTCCATCTCGGCCAGGTCATCTACGGCAATGTCGGCGTACCCGAGCGCCTGCAGTTCACCCTGGTCGGCTCTGCGGTCAACGAGGTCGTGCGGGTCCAGGACCTGACCAAGCAGCTCGGCTACCCGCTGCTCGCCACCGCGCCCTTCGCCCGGGTCACGGCGGGCGCCTGGCATCCGCTCGGCGAGCATCTGCTGCGCGGGTTCGAGACGCCGATGCCGATCCTGACCATGATGCAGTAGACCGAAAAGGCGGAGAAAAACGTAGATGCCGCCTCCCGAGCTCGCCCTGCGCTCCGGAACGGTCGCGATTCTCCTGCTGACGGGCATCGTCATCCTGCGCGATCGGCGGCACCGGGAGACGGGGCCGTACGGCGGGCTGCTGGCGCTCAGCGTCGCTGCCGATTCGATCGTGACGATCGTGGGCCACCCATTGCCCGCCTGGCTGTGGCCGCTGCAACTGATTGCGGTGGGCACGGCCGCGCTGTTGTGGATCTGGACGGGCGCGGTGTTCGTCGACGACTACCGTCCCTCGTGGCGCGATGCCGTGGCCTGGGCGGTGCTGCCCGCCATTGACGCGTGCGGCCTCTATGCTTGGCGGCCCTGGATGGGGACGGTGGTGAGGGCGCTGGCCCTGCTGTTCGTCCTGCTGGCCGCCTGGCGCATCGTGGCGGGCCTGCGTGGCGATCTTGTGGAACGCCGCCGCCGCCTGCGCCCGCTGCTGGCGACCCTGGCCGTACTCTATGCCGGCGGCATTCTCCTCGTGAACATGCTGGGCGACGCAGGACCCATGGGCGCCTCCGGGCGGATCGTCGACGCCGCCCTATTGGCGGCGCTTGCGGCGGCGTTTGCCCTGTTCACGCTGCGGGGCGATCGCTCGCTGTTCGCGCCGCGAGCCGCCGACGCAAGCGGGCCGGATCCGGACGAGGGGCCCGAACCGTCCGCCGCCGCGCGCGATCAGGAAGACGCCGTGCTGGCGCGGCTGCGCCGGCTCATGGAGGAGGACAAGATCTATCGCCGGGAAGGCTTTGGCGTCGCCGCGCTGGTCGCGGCCCTGGACGTGCCCGAATACCGCCTGCGCCGGCTGATCAACCAGCGGCTCGGCCACCGCAATTTCAGCAGCTTCGTCAATGGCTACCGGCTGGCCGAAGCGACGGCGGCGCTCGCCGATCCCGCCCAGGCGGACGTGCCCATCCTGACCATCGCCCTCGATACCGGCTTCCAGTCCATCGGACCCTTCAACCGGGCTTTCAAGGCGCAGACCGGCATGACGCCGACGGCCTATCGCAAACAGGCCGATTCCCGCACGCAGGGGCCGATTCGGGGAATCGGCCAGTCCGATACCGAAATCGGCAAGACCTGACGGAGGCCGCACCGCACTCTCGGCGCGTCGTTGCCGCTCCGAAAGGGATTCCCATGACCTTGTCCACCGTCCTCGCCTGGGCGCTGCCCGTCGTGATCGTCCTGGCCACCCTCGAAGGCCTGATCCTGACCTTCGTCGCCCGGCGCGCCTATGACTGGCGGTCGTGGGCAGCCTCGGCGACGGATGCTCTGGTGCGGGAATATCTCGTTTACGCCTTTGTGACCGTGAGCTTGGTCGGCCCGCTGATCGACCTGGCCTGGCAGCATCGTCTGACCACCGTCCCGCTGAACGGCTTCGCCAGTTTCGCCGTCCTCTTCCTGGGGCAGGAGTTTTGCTATTACTGGTACCACCGCGCCGCCCACCGGGTGCGCTGGTTCTGGGCGACACATGCCGTGCATCATTCGCCCAACGAGTTCAACCTGGGAATCGCCTATCGCTTCGGCTGGACCGGCCGGCTGGCGGGCAATGCCGTTTTCTACGTGCCGATGATCTGGCTCGGCTTTCCGCCCAAGGCGGTGTTCGCCGCCCTGGCGCTCAATCTGCTCTATCAGTTCTGGCTGCATACCGAGTGGGTGCCGAAGCTGGGCTGGCTGGAATATGTCCTCAACACGCCCTCGCACCATCGCGTTCATCACGCCTCGAACGCCGACTATATCGACAGGAACTACGGCGGCGTGCTGATCGTGTTCGACCGCCTGTTCGGCACCTTCGCCGCCGAACGGGACGACCTGCCGTGCCGCTACGGGCTGGTGACGCCGCTCATCTCGCACAACCCGATCAGGATCGCCTTCCACGAGTGGCTCAAGATGGCGAAGGACCTGGCGGGCGCGCGCACGGCCCGCGAGGCGATCGGCTACCTGTTCGGCCCGCCGGCCTGGCGGCCTGACAGGCCAGGCGCGATCGCCGCGAGTGATGAGAACGTCGCACCGGGGATAGGCGTGCCGCGAACTGGATAGGGGCGGCTGAAGGCACGACCTACCTTCGATTTGCAGGCCCGCGCCGGTCTTCCGACCACGCGCCGACCGGCAAATACGCGGTGCCTGGACAATGAACAAGATGACGGCCGCCTCCGCGACGCTGGACAGCCGCGCGGCTTGGGTGGTGGCCACAGCAGCCCTCGTCATCCTGTCGATCGCCTACGGCGCGCCGTTGCTGGCGGCGGTGGCGCTGAAGCCGATTGCCGCCGAGTTCGGCACCGCGCGCGCCGCGGTCGCCGCCGCCCCGTCCTTTGCCTTCGTCGGCGCGGCCTTCGGCGGCATCGCGGCGGGCTGGCTGACCGGTTGGCTCGGCATCCGCCGGATCGTGCTGTTCGGGGCGGTGATGCTGGCCGCCGGCCTCGTCCTCTCCGCCTCCGGCGGGCTCTTCCAGCTCTATGCCGGACACGGCGTGCTGATGGGCCTGTTCGGCACCTCCTGCATGTTCTCGCCGATCATGACCTATGTCAGCCGCTGGTTCGATCGCAGCCGCGGCGCGGCGGTCGCCATGATCTCCTCGGGTCAATCGCTGGCGGGTGCTTTCTGGCCGATCGTCTTCCAGGCCGGCATCACCGAGTTCGGCTGGCGCCGGACCATGCTGGTGTTCGGGCTGTTCGTCGGCGCCACGATCCCGGTGCTGGCGGCGATCTTCCTGCGCCCGCCGCCGCAGCCGCTTTCGTCGAAGGCTGGCGGCGGACAGGATCCGAAAGCGGGCGCGCCCGTCCTCGGACTGTCGCCCAACCTCGCCATGATCATCCTGTCGGTGGCGATCTTCTGTTGCTGCGTGCCCATGGCCATGCCGTCGCAGCATATCGTGGCCTTCTGCGGCGACCTGGGATTCGCCTCGCAGATCGGCGCCGCCATGTTGTCGGTGCTGCTCGGCAGCGCTTTCGTGGCGCGCCAGTTCTGGGGGTGGGTCGCCGACCGGATCGGTGGCCTGCAGACGCTGCTGTGGAGTTCCATCGCCCAGGCGACGGCCTTGAGCGGCTTCCTGCTGACCAAGGACGAGGCCGGCTTGTTCGTGGTTTCCGCAGCTTTCGGTCTGGGCTTCTCCGGTCTGTTGCCGGCCTACGTGATCGCGATCCGCGAGTACTATCCGGTGAAGGAGGCGAACTGGCGGGTGCCGACGATCTATTTTGCGGGTTTCCTGGGCATGGCGGCGGGCGGCTGGGGCGCCGGCGCCCTCTATGATCATTTCGGCTATTACCTGCCGGCCTTCGCCGTCGGCATCGGCTTCAATATCGTCAACCTCGTCATCCTCCTCGCCCTGGTCTTTCGCCAGCGCGACAAACGCTTGCGCGCGGCGATGGCTTGACGGTTGGCGGCCCACATCTGCAGGCCGGCCTTCATCCCGATCGTGTCAGGAGAGAGGCAGATGGCGCACTTATAAAGGTGGCTATGTGGTCGGGGTAAGACTACACAGCGCCTTCTTTTCAGCTTCACCGTCGGTAGG
>JABCYT010000363.1 GCA_013290035.1 Alphaproteobacteria bacterium | reverse complement strand
GGCCTATCGCGCCGGGCTGAACGAACTGCCGCCGGCCCTGCAGCGCACGCTCACCGAGACATGGGGTGACCCCAAGGGCGATGCTTTCCGTCTGCCGGTGCTTCGCTGCGGCAATGTCGTCGTGCTGCTGCAGCCCGATCGTGGGACGCTGGGCGATCGCAAGTCGGGCTATCACGACACCACTTGTCCGCCGAGCCACGCCTATGTCGCGCTCTATGCCTGGCTGCGCGAGACCGCAAGGATCGACGCCCTGATCCATCTCGGCACGCATGGCACCCTGGAATGGCTGCCCGGCAAGGCGCTGGCGCTGTCGGGCGACTGCTGGCCCGAGGCCGTGCTGGGTGCGCTGCCGGTGGTCTACCCCTTCATCGTCAACAATCCCGGCGAGGCGGTGCAGGCCAAGCGGCGACTGGCCGCCGTCACCATCGGCCATCTGACGCCGCCGCTCAGCGCCGCCGGCCTGCACGGGCCGTTGGCCGAGCTCGAGGGCATCATCGAGGAATATGCCGCGGCCGATGGGCTCGACCGGCGGCGGCTCAGCTTCCTCGAGGACGAGATCGTCGAGCGCGCCTGGACCAGCGGCCTTGCGGCCGATTGCGGGCTGCTAAAAGGCGAACCCAGTCGGCAGGCCATCGCCAAGCTCGACGCCCAGCTCTGCGACATCAAGGAGCTCAGCATCCGCGACGGCCTGCACATCTTCGGCTGCACGCCCGACGAGGCGACGATACAGGCGCTGGCAATGGTAACAGGCCGCGAGGCGGCGGTGCGCGCCTGCGCCGACAGCGAGCGTGCATCGCTCGTCGCCGCCCTCGACGGACGTCGCGTGGCGCCCGGCCCTGCCGGTGCGCCGTCGCGCGGCCGCGCCGACGTGCTGCCGACCGGCCGCAACCTCACCTCGATCGATCCGCGCGCCATCCCGACCCGCACCGCCGCCGTCATCGGCACGCGCGCGGCCAACGAGGTCGTGCGCCGCTACCTGCAGGATCACGGCGAGCCGCCGCGCGCGCTGGTCATCGATCTCTGGGCCTCGGCGTCGCTGCGCACCGGCGGCGACGATCTGGCGCAAGCGCTGTGCTATCTCGGCGTGCAGCCGACCTGGGACAAGGCGTCGAACCGCGTCACCGGCATCGAGATCCTGCCGCTGGCCGTGCTCGACCGGCCGCGCATCGACGTGACCTTGCGCATCTCCGGCCTGTTCCGCGACATCTTCGAGACCCAGATCGCCCTGTTCGACATGGCGGTGCGGCGCATCGCCCTGCTCGACGAGCCGGCCGACGACAATCCGCTGGCCGAGGCGCGCCGCCGCGGCGCCGACCTGGCGCGCGTGTTCGGCGGCGCCCCCGGCAGCTACGGCGCGCAGGCGGCCGACACGGCGCTCGACGGCGACTGGCGCAGCCGCGACGAGCTGGGCGAGGTCTATCTTGCCGCCGTCACCCACGCCTATGGCGGCGCCGAGCCGGTGCGCGCGGCGGGCGAGGGCTTTCGCGATCGCGTGTCCGAGGCAGACGCGCTGGTCCATCCGCAGGACGACCGCGAGCGCGACCTTCTGGACGGCGACGGCGTCGCCGATTTTGCCGGCGGCTTCGCCGCGGCGGCGGCCCTGCTCGGCAACCAGCCCGAGCTCTACCATCTCGACACAAGCCGGACCGATGCGCCCAAGGCGCGCCGGCTGGCCGAGGAGATCGCCCGCATCGTGCGCGGCCGGCTCACCAATCCGCGCTGGCTCGCCGGCATGCTGGCGCACGGCCATCGCGGCGTGGCCGAGATCGCCCAGGGCGTCGATGCGCTCTATGCCTTCGCCGCGACCACCGGCGCGGTGCCCGATCATCTGTTCGATGCGACGCACGCGGCGCTGATCGCCGACGAGGCCGTGCGCTCGGCGATGGCGGAAAAGAACGCGGCCGCCACTGTGGCAATCGCCGCCCGGCTGCGCGACGCCTTGGCGCGCGGGCTCTGGACGACCCGGCGCAACGCTGTCGATCATGAGCTCGAGCGCGCGATGAAGAAGGCTGGATCATGAGCGTGGCCGCCTCCATCGAGGTGAAGGGCTGGTGCCCGGGCGCCCTGCGACCGATGCCGAGCGGCGACGGGCTGATCGTGCGCCTGCGGCCGTTCTGCGGCGCCTTCAGCCTGGCGCAGGCGCGCGGCCTGGCCGATCTCGCCCGGCGGCTGGGCAATGGCCATATCGATCTCACGCGCCGCGCCAATCTGCAGCTGCGCGGTCTTCTGGACGAGCACATGCCCGAGCTGCAGGCCGAACTCGGCGAGCTCAGCCTGATCGATCTCGACGCCGAGACCGAAGCCACGCGCAACCTCATGGTCGCGCCGCTGGCGGGGCTGGATCCTTCGGAGAAGCTCGACGTCCGACCCATAGCGCGCGTGATTGCCGAGGGCCTTGCCGCCGATCGACGGCTGCGCGGCCTGCCGGCGAAGTTCGGCCTGCTGATCGATGGCGGTGGCACCGCCTCGATTGCCGCCGAACGCGCCGACATCGCGCTGCTGGCGGTCGATGCCGGAATTGCTCTGGGCCTCGACACGCCGGCCGGCACGCACTGGCTCGGCGCCACCTCGCCCGATGCGGCGGCAACGGCGGCGCTCGCCGCGGCGCGCGCCTTTCTCGAAGCAGCAGGCCCTGCAACGCGCCTCCGCATGCGCAGCCTGTCGGCCGGCGACGTGGCGCATGTGCGCTCGGCGCTGACGCCGATGCTGCAGCCTTGTCAGGTCGCGTTGCCGACGATAGGACGCAGACTAGGGGCATTCGGCGGCGCCGTCGGCATGGCGGCGCCCTTCGGCCGTCTCGAAGCAGAACAGTTGCACGGCCTGGCGGCGCTGGCGGAAGAAGCCGGTTCGGCCGAGCTGCGGCTGTCGCCCTGGCGAATGGTCTATTTCGGCGCGCGTAACGATGCTGCTGCGCGACGGGCAATCGATGTCGCACGCTGCATTGGCCTGATCGTCGATCCGGGCGATCCGCTGCTGAAGATCGAAGCCTGTCCCGGGGCCCCGGACTGCAAATCGAGCAGCGTCGATGCGCGCGGCGACGCGCGGCGGCTGGCGGCACTGGCCGCGGCGCAAGGCCATGGCGGCAGCATCCATGTCTCGGGCTGCGCCAAGGGCTGCGCGCGTTCCGCGCCGTCGGAGCTGGTGCTGGTCGGCGAGGCGGGACGCTACCGCCTGATGCGCAACGCCACGACGCGCGGTGCGGTCGAACGCATCATCGGCACGGATGAATTTCCGGCCCTGTTCGAGGGATCGCGCGATGGCTGAGGCGCGCGCCTATATCCGCGACGGGGCGGAAATCTATCGGCGGTCCTTCGCCATCATCCGCGCCGAAGCGGATCTCGCTCGCTTCAACGCAGCGGAGGAGCGCGTCGCCGTGCGCATTATCCATGCCTGCGGCATGATCGGGATCGCGCGTGACATCGTCATGTCGCCGGGTTTCGCTGAGTGCGCGCGCGAGGCACTTCGGAGCGGCGCGCCGGTCCTGTGCGATTCGAAGATGGTCGTGAACGGCATCACGCGGGCGCGGCTGCCGGCCGATAATGCCGTGATCTGCACGCTCGACGATCCCGCGGTCCCCGGCCTCGCGCGCAAGATCGCCAACACCCGCACGGCGGCCGCCATGGAATTGTGGGGCGACCGACTCGCCGGCGCCGTCGTCGCCATCGGCAATGCGCCGACCGCCCTGTTCCGTCTGCTCGAGATGCTCGACGCCGGCGCGCCCGCACCCGCCGCCGTGATCGGCCTGCCGGTGGGCTTCGTCGGCGCGCTGGAATCCAAGGAGGCGCTGGCCGCCGACGGACGCCTGCCGTTTCTGATCGTGCGCGGCCGACTGGGCGGCAGCGCCATGGCCGTGGCGGCGGTGAACGCGCTGGCGAGCGAGCAGGAATGACCGACCTCGACGCCTTGGCGGGAACGGCCGTGGGCGGCACGCTCTATGGTGTCGGCGTGGGGCCGGGCGACGTGCGCTATCTCACCCTGCGCGCCGCCGGCCTGGTGCGGGCCGTCGATGTTTTGGCCTACTTCGCCAAGAAGGGCCGGCCCGGCAATGCACGGCGCATCGTGGCGCCGCTGATCGTCGAGGGCCGGGCGGAACGGCGCTTCGAATATCCCATGACCGACGAGATGCCGGCGGAGAGCGCGGACTACCAGCTTCGGATGGGCGCGTTCTATCGCGCGACCGCCGAGGCGTTGGCCGCGCTGCTGCGGCAGGGCCAGTCGGTCGGGCTGCTGGCCGAGGGTGATCCCTTCTTCTATGGCTCCTTCATGCATATGTGGCGCCGGCTTTCGGCCGCATTCCCGGTCGAGGTCGTGCCCGGCGTCACCGGCATGTCGGGCTGCTGGACGCGCGCCAATCTGCCCATCACCTGGGGCAACGACACGCTGGCCGTGCTGCCCGGCACCCTGGACGAAAGCCAGCTCGTCGAGCGCCTGCGTCTTACCGATGCGGCGGTGATCATGAAGGTCGGCCGCAACCTCGGCAAAGTGCGCCGCGCCGTCGAGGCGGCCGGGCTGCTGTCACGCGCCGTCTATGTCGAGCGCGGCACCATGGACGATGAGCGCATCCTGCCGCTCGCCCAGTGTTGCGAGCCCGTCGGCGCCTATTTCGCCATGGTGCTGATCGCGGGCGAGGGCAGGCGGCTATGAGCGGCTCACTCGTGGTGGTCGGCACCGGGCCGGGCAAGGCCGAGCTGATGACGCCGGCGACCCGGGCGGCGCTCGCCTGCGCCACCGATCTCGTGGGTTACGGCCCCTATCTCGATCGCATTCCCGCGCGCAGCGGCCAATGCCGTCATGCATCCGACAATCGCGTCGAACTCGATCGCGCGC
>JABCYT010000362.1 GCA_013290035.1 Alphaproteobacteria bacterium | reverse complement strand
TGACCCAGGGTGGCGGCGTGCTGGTCAGTCCCGACGGCGGCAACCATTCGAGCTACACCATCGCCATTCCCGAGGGCGCTAACGCCACGGCCTACAAGGACCAGCAGATCCGCACCGACCAGGACGGCCGCTTCTCGCTGGCCGACCCCAGCGTGCTCGACTCGGTCGAGGAGTTCGGCGACCACATCCAGCTGCAGATCCTGTCGGTTTTCCCCGGCTTCATCCTGCAGCAGATCCACAATTGCCTGGCGGTCCGCCACGTCGTGCCGCGCGGCGTCGGCAAGATGGACCTGGTGTGGACCTATTTCGGCTTCCAAGACGATCCGCCCGAGATGAATCGGCGGCGCCTGAAGCAGCAGAACCTGGTCGGCCCGGCCGGCTTCATCTCCATGGAAGACGGCTGCGTCGGCGGCTTCGTGCAGCGCGGCACCGCGGCCGCAGCCGACCATGTGTCGGTGATCAACATGGGCGGCAGCACCGCCGAGAGCCAGGCGACGCGCGCCACCGAGGCTTCGGTGCGCGGCTTCTGGAAGGCCTACCGGCGGCACATGGGTTACTAGAAGGGTTGAGGAGACGATGGATGTCGCGCGTCTGGTCGAGCTGAACGCCGCCTATGCGCGGGTGATCGACAACGAGCAGTTCGAGGAATGGCCCAAGCTGTTCCACGATCCCTGCCTCTACAAGGTGACGACGGCGGAGAACGTGGCGGGCGGCCTGGAGGGTGGCCTGATCTATGCCGACACGCGCGGCATGCTGGAGGACCGCATCTCCTCGCTGCGCAAGGTCAACATCTACGAGCGCCAGCGCTACCGTCACATCGTCGGCCTGCCGGTCGTGCTGGGCCAGGCGAACGGCACCGCGGAGGTCGAGACGCCGTTCCTGATCGTGCGCATCATGCGCGAGGGCACGATGGACGTGTTCGCCACCGGCTGCTACCGCGACAAGGTGAAGCCCGACGAGGCGGGCGCGCTGCGCTTCGCCGAGCGCATCGTGGTGTGCGACGGCCGCCGCTTCGACACGCTGGTGGCGATTCCGTTCTAGGTCGCCCGATGCTGGATGACAGCGCGCGCTAAAAGACGTCGATCGTCGGGAAGTACGGCGTCGCCGTCAGGCAATCCCAGAGATAGACGGCAAGACCGACGTCCCCGGTCCACAACGAAAAACGGCCACGGCCGAGCTCCGTCCTGGCCTGCCGACACTGGCCGATGGCCGTCATGGCAAAGGCCCGCGCATGCTCCAGCCAGACCGGATGGACGGTTCGTCGATGGAGCTTCAGAAATGCATAACCGTTGCCGCCGGTGCCATGACAAAGATTGGAACCCTTGGCGAGCGGACCGGCAGCCCAGGTGAAATTGCCGCCCTCGACCAGCAGGCTTTCCAGATCGGGCGACGTGAACGGTGCATCGGCGAAGGTCGTCACCATGCCCGGCGCGCCGTGACAGTGCTGGCAGAGGTAGGGCGGCGTGTCTCGACGCGCGACGGCCTGCCACGAAACGCCTTGTTCGGAACGCCAGGCGTTGGCGGTCAGCGTTCGCCCTGTGGCATCAGAGACCCGCTGGCGCTGACCATCGGTCAACCATTTCCAGCTCCGCAACAGCGGAATCATGTTTCCGGCGTAGCCGTGCACGGGTCCCAGATAAGGCGATTGGCGGCCGTAGAGGTCTTGCGTCCACAACGGGCCGTGCGCTGTCTCTTCCAGCTCGTCGAGCAAGCGCTCCGCCTGCACGGCAAAAAGCGTCCGCCAGCGCGGCTCGTCCGTCATCTCCGCCATGTGGACACAAGCCAGCATCGATCCCGGCGTGCCCCACATCAGCTCCCGGACAGGAAGCCGCCTGTTGGCTTCGGCGCGCGCGTAGACCAGATCGGCGAGGGATCGCGTGGGGGCCAGCCGCATGACGACCAGCGCCGTTCCAAGGTCGCCGAACAGGAACGAGCCGGTCGTCGCGTAATCGTCGTACGTCGCCATTTCCGCTTGCGTCGTCTCCAGCAATCGCGCCAGGACAGGACCGAAGTCGATCCCTGCTGTCGTCGCGCCGACGCGTCGCAGATAGTCGAGGCCCCAGATCATGCCGGCGGCGCCCATATAGAAGCTGCTGTTGCCGTCCTTGACGTTGTCCAGCGGATGCGCCGGCCAAAATCGCTCGCCGTTGAAATGCGTCAGGGCATCCGACACGACTTCATCAATCGCCAGCCTCGCCGTGTCGGCGTCCCACGGCAGAGGTTGCAGCGGGATGTGGCGGGCGCTGTCGATCATGACTTCTCAAGGACCGCACTAAAGCTTCGTCACCTTCGCATGCAGCACGGCCGAGCGGCCACCGCGTACGGCGTCGAGACAACGCGCGATAGCGCCCTCGACGGCGGCAGGGTCCGACACCAGCTCGCCGTGCGCGCCGGCAGCTTCGGCGACCTTGGAGAAATCCATGTCCGGCGCCAGGGTGGCGCCGAAGTCGCGGCCGGCGTTGGCCTCGCCGTCGGGATAGACCCGGAGCGTCGCCTCCTTGACCGCGGCCCAGCCGGAATTGTCGAGCACGACGGTCAGGACCGGCAGCTTGTAGTGGCGCGACACGGCCAGGGTCGATTGCGGGTTGGAGAAGTAGAAGGTGCCGTCGCCCGCGATCTGCACCACGGTGCGCTCCGGCATGGCGAGTTTCAGGCCGAGCGCCATGCCGCCCGAGAAGCCCAGCCCGCCGCCGGCCAGGCCAACCAGCGTCCCGGGCTGGGTGCGCGGCATCTGCTGCGCCACCACGCCGCCGTTGCGGATCGCCTCGTTCAGCACGATGTCGGACGGCCCGAGCGCCCTGGCGAGCGCGGCGCAAAGATAGTGCGGGTTGATCTGCCCGACGGTGCCGGGCGCAGCGGCGGCCTTGGCCGCCTGCTCGCGTCGCGCCTTGCCCTCCTCCGCCAGCCGCTTCACCCGCTCGGCGGCGCGCGCCTTGAAGCCTGTGTCGGCCTTGGCCTTCAGCGCCAGCAGAAGGTCGGCCAGGATGCGATGGCTGTCGCCGGGCAGGCGCAGGTTGCCGGGGAAGGTCCACATCGGGAAATTGCGCTTCTCGGCGTCGACGTCGATATGCGCCCACCAGGTGGCGGGATTGTCGGGCATGTCGCTCGGGATCCATGGCACGTCGACATCGACCAGCAGGCCGACATCCGCCTCGGCCAGCGCCTTGGCCGGCACGAAACCGCCATGGCAGGGCGAATCATGCGGCAGGTTGACGTAGAGAGGATTGAATTCGACCACGCGGATGCCGGCGAAGCGCGCCAGTTCGTCGAGCAGCGCGACGGTGGCGTGGTTGCGGCCGGCATAGGACGAGATCAGCAACGGCCGCTCGGCCGCCAGCAGCTTGGTGGCGATGGCATCGATCGAGGCGGCGTCAGCGGCGCCCGCCGCCACCGGGCCGAAGCGCTCCGCTGGATAGGAGCGGATCTGGCCCTCCGACCACAGCTCGGTCAGGGTCTCGCGCGGGAAGGTGAGATAGACGGGGCCGCGCGGGTCGCTCTGCATCACCGTATGGGCGCGGCGCAGCGCCTCCTTGGCGATCACCCCGGACGGCAGATTGTATTCCCACTTGGTGTAGGGCCGCACGACGCTTGCCTGGTCGAACGGCTCCTGCACGAAATGCACGTAGGTGTCGCGCGTGCCCAGAAGCTCGCCGCGCGTGGTGAAGGGCGCCTTGCCGGCCATCAGCAGCACGGGGATGCGGGCGCGGCAGAGATTGTGCAGCGCCATCGCCGAATTGGCGGTACCGGCATCGACATGGACCATCACGCCCTGGCCACGGCCCGTGGCGATGGCGTAGCCCGCCGCCATGTGCACCGCGGTGTTCTCGTGCGGGCAAAGGATGGTCACGGGCGCCGGGCGGTCGGCGCGCTTGAAGGCGGCCATGGCCTCGATCAGCGGCGCGTGATCGGTGCCGAAGTTGCAGAACAGGTAGTCGAAGCCGATCTCGTTCAGGCCTTCGAGGAAATAGTGGGCCGCCGAATGGCGGGCCTCGTTGCTGCTGTCCATGCGGGTCACTCGAGCTTGATGTTGGCGGCGGCGGCGACCTTCTTCCAGCGCGCCGTGTCGCGGGCGATCAGGTCGCGATATTCGGCCGGCGTGGTGCTGCGCGGCTCGACGGCGATGGCCTCCATCGCCTTCTTGACGTCATCCATCGTCAGGATCTGACGGATGGTCTGCGCCAGCAAGCCCACGATCTCGGGCGGCGTGTTGATCGGCGCCACGATGCCGGTCCACAACGAGATCTCCATGTCGGGGATGCCGGCCTCCTGCATGGTCGGCACGTCGGGGAAGGAGGGATTGCGCGTGGCCGCCGTCACGGCGAGGCCGCGCAGCTTGCCGGCCTTGAGCGGACCCGACATCGGACCCGAATCGGCGATGGTCATCAGCACCTGGCCGGCGGCGACGGCCTGCACGGCATCGCCGCTGCCGCGATAGGGGATGTGCTGGAACTTCGAGCCGGTGCGCTGGTTGAACAGCTCCGAGGCGAGCTGGAAGGGCGTGGCGCTCGAGGCGTAGTTGGCGAGCTTCGGGTTGGCGCGGCCGTACTCGACCAGCTCGCGCACCGTCCTGGGCGGCTGCTCGGCGCCGACCGCCAGCAGCAGCGGGAACTCGGCGAGCAGCGAGACCGGCGCGAAGTCGCGCTCCGGCGCATAGCTGAGCTTGGCGTAGACCGCGGGATTGATGGTCATCGGCCCGCTCGGCGCCGCCAGCAGCGTGTAGCCGTCGGACGGCGCCTTGGCGACGGCCTCGGCCGCCACGATCGACTGCGCGCCCGGCCGGTTGTCGACGATCACCGGCTGGCCGAGCTTCTCCTGCAGCTTGGCGGCGACGA
>JABCYT010000361.1 GCA_013290035.1 Alphaproteobacteria bacterium | reverse complement strand
ACCCAGTCGGTGGTCTGCTAGCACGCTTTCCCAATGCAATCATCGAAGAAGACACCGCAGGCCTTGCCACAACGGTCGCCACACTCTCGCGCGCCATCTGCAACCCGACGATCGGCCCATCTCGCGGTGAAAATGCCGAGGAAGCCGCGCCAATGCTCGGGATCGTGGCGTCAACAAATCGACTTGTGAGAACGAATGGTTCGCTTGCGGGTGGTCGCGCGTGCGCTGCCAGCGTACGAGCTGCGTCGCGCCGCATTCTCCCCTGCATTCCGAGGATGTCGTGACACCGCCGGCGCCCGCGAAGAGGGTCGACGCCATTGATTGGGTGGCGTCAGCTGCCGACTTGAATGCGCAGGGCTGGTCGCTCGTACCTAAGCTTCTTGACGCCTCGGAATGCAATGCAATTGCGAGGCTGTATGCAGACGGCGACAAAGGTTTTCGAAGCCACGTCATCATGGCGCGGCATGGCTTCGGCAAGGGCGAATATCGCTATTTTTCGTATCCACTGCCGATGCTGGTTCAGGAGTTGCGAACAGCGATCTATCCGCTCCTGGTCCCTATCGCTAATGCGTGGAACGAGCGCATGGGGATTGACGTTCGTTTCCCGAATAGCCATCAGAAGTTTCTTGACCGTTGCCACGCAGCCGGACAGAAGCGGCCGACGCCGCTTCTGCTGCAATACGGCCCCGGAGACTATAATTGTCTCCATCAGGATCTCTACGGAGAGCATGTTTTCCCGTTGCAGGTGGCCATTCTGCTGTCAGAACCAAGAACAGATTTCCAGGGGGGAGAATTTGTGCTGACTGAGCAGCGGCCGCGCATGCAATCTCGCCCCGAGGTGGTACCACTTACAAAGGGCGACGCCGTCGTGTTCGCTGTCAATCAGCGACCCCACAAGGGCACCCGTGGCGACTATCGTGTGGCCCTTCGCCATGGAGTTAGTAAACTTCGTGAGGGACACCGCCATACGCTTGGGATCATTTTTCACGATGCCGCGTAAGACAGGCATGCAGGCCGACTTCCTAGAGGCGGCGAGGAGTGTGCGCAAATCCTGGTGTCGGATGTCCGCAGTGAGAAGGCGTCGGAGATTAAGGTAAAGTCATGCCGAGAGCCGGCGCGGCTACAATTCATCAAAGTGCGACAGTCGCATTGCGCGGTGCCCTTTTGCCGTCGGACGCCCTCACCTTTAAAGCCCTAAGCGCAAAGCTTTAATCCGAAAATCCCCAAAATTTGGACCAACACTTCAAAGAAGCGGCGTCGGCAGCTTGGCCTCTTACAGCGCAGCTCAGCGCCTGACACGCTCGCGGTGCAGGATGTAGAGGCCAGACGCCACGATCACCGCGATACCGAACAGGGCGAGGGCGTTGGGCACGTCGCCCCAAACGACGTAGCCGATGGCGATCGCCCACAGGATCGAGCCGTAGCGGAATGAGCCGATGACCGAGATCTCGGCGCCCGAGCGCAGCGCCACCACCAGCAGCTGGTAGCCCGTGGCCAGCAGCAGCGAGGAGGCGACGATGAAGCCGAGCGCGTGTCCGCTCATCGGCTGCCAACCCTCCAGCAGCGCCCCGCCGCAGCCCGCGATGGCGACGGTTATGGCGGTCGTGAAAGACACGACGAGCGTCGGCACGCCCGGCGGCAGGTAGCGGGTCAGCACGTCGCGGAAGGCGCCGATGAAGGTGCCGACCAGGGCGACCCAGGTCCAGGTGTTGAGATCGCCGGGCCTGGGCTGGATCACCAGCAGGACGCCCGCGAAGCCCAGGATGACCGCGCTCCAGCGCCGCCAGCGCACATCCTCGCGCAGCATCAGCACAGCCAGCACGGTAAGGACCAGGGGCGTCGAGAGATTGACCGCGGTGGCGATGGCGAAGGGGATATGGAAGAGCGCCACCAGGTAGACGATGGCCGCCGCTGCCTCGAGCAGGCCGCGCAGCAGCACGTAGGGATGAGCGGCCGCACCGATCTGCCGCCAGGCGCCGCTCGCCAGCAGAGCGAGCGCGCACCACAGGGTGGCGAAGACGCCGCGCACGCCGATCGCCTGGATCGACGGCACCGACTCGGCCGCGAGCTTGATCAACGCATCGTTGAAGATGAAGACCACGACCGACGCCGACATCGCGAGGATGCCGCGGGTGTTGTCGATCACTTGGTATCGGACATCTTCATAAGAAGCTTCCAGTGCTCGTCGCTGACCGGCACCACCGAGAGCCGCGACTGGCGCACCAGTTTGAAGTCCTTGAACTTGGGATCGGCCTTGATGGCCGCCAGCGTCACCGGCTGCTTGACCGGCTGCACCGCCTTGATGTCGACCGTCACGGCCTTGCCGTCCTTGTCGGTCGGATCGGGATAGGCCGTCTTGACGACCTCGACGATGCCGACGATGTCCTTGCCTTCACCGGAATGGTAGAAGAAGCAGCGATCGCCCGCTTTCATCGCCTTGAGATTGATCGCAGCCTGGAAGTTGCGCACGCCGGTCCACGAGGTGCGCTTCTCCTTCACCAGCTGGTCCCACGAATAAGCCGACGGCTCGGACTTCAGGAGCCAATGCGCCATTTCACTCCCCTTTATTACTCCGCTTCGCGGCGCAACGGACGCGCCAGCAAGGCGCGGATCGCCTCGTCGAGGTCCGCGCCCTTGTGCAGGATAGCATCGACGGCGGCGCAAATCGGCATCTCGATTTTGTGCCGTGCGGCCCGCGCCAGGACCGCCGGCGCCGTCGCTTCGCCTTCGACGACCTGCCGCCGGCCGCGCATGTATCGGGCAAGCGGCGTGCCATGGCCCAGCGCCGCCCCCAGCGAGCGGTTGCGCGACAGCGGGCCGTGGCAGGTCAGCACCAGGTCGCCGAGGCCGCTCAGCCCGGTCAGCGTTTCGAGTTCGGCGTCCATCGCCTGGCCAAGCCGCGCCATTTCGGCAAAGCCGCGCGTGACCAGGGCCGCGGCGGCGTTGTGGCCGAGGCCGCGGCCCTCGACGATCCCGGCGGCGATGGCCAGCACGTTCTTGACCGCGCCGCCCAGGGCGACACCCAGCACGTCGTGGGTCCAATAGGGCCGGAACGCGCCGGCCGCCAGCGAGCCCGCCAGCGTGCGGCCCAAGGCGGGATCGGGCGTGGCGATGCTGACCGCCGTCGGCAGGCCCTGGATCGCCTCCTCGGCGAAGCTCGGGCCCGACAGCATGGCGAGCGGCCGGCCGGGCAGCACCTCGTTCAGCACTTCGGGCATCAGCAGGCCGGTCGAGGCCTCGATGCCCTTGGCACAGATGACGACCGGGCCCGCTCCCGCCAAGTGGCGCGCCACGTCGCGCACCGCCTGCGCCGGGCATACCAGCAGCAGGGCGTCGCAGGCCGCCAGGCTCTCGGGAACGGCCGTCGCCTCGATGCCAGCGTCGAGCGCGATGCCCGGAAGGTAGACCGGGTTGGCGCGATCGCGCGCGATCGCCGTGGAGATGGCCGGATCGCGCGACCACAGGGTCACCCGCCGGCCGGCCCGACGCGCCAGGCAGGCGAGCGCCGTACCCCAGGCGCCGCCGCCGACCACGCCGATGTGACCGATGGCGTTCACAGGCTGAGATTGAAGGCGATGGAAATGCGTTCGGCGTCGCCGCGGTAGGGCCGCACCTGGTGCAGCAGCCAGGCCGGGAACATCACCAGGCGTCCGGTCCGGGGCGGCACCGTCTCGTTGGCGCCGACCGACAGCCCGCCCGGCATGGCGAAGGCAAGATGCGGCGCGTACATCGCCGGCCCCGGTCCGCGCGGATCCATGAATTCGAGCTCGCCGCCCAGCGACGGATCGGCGGCGATGCCGCCGTCGTCGACATAGTAGACGCCCGACCAGAAGCTGCCGGGATGGGAATGGAACTCGTTGCCGTGGCCGCTCCTGTTGATGTTGGCCCACATGTTGGCGCGCCACGTCACGGTCACCGGCTTGCCTTCGCGGTCGGTCGTGGCGCGGTTGGCGGTATTGCGGCCGATCGCCAGCAGCTTGATCGCGGGCGCCCCGCCCCAACGCTCCATGTCCCAGCTCGATTGCCAGCCGCCGAGATTGGAATGCTGCGTGCCGGGATGTGTCTTGTGGCGCTGGTCGATCGCCTTGCGCAATTCGACATTGAGCGCCGCCGCGTCAGGCAGGTCGGAAATGACGATCGGCGTGGAGAATAGCGGGACGATCTCGGAGGCGGTGCTCATGCCGCCACTCTACACCCGAACGACGATGGAAGGATCGAGCGGCCAGCGCGGCCGCGGCCGGAAATCGAGCGCGTCGGTCCGGCCGAGCCGCAGCCGCTCGATGCCGGCCCAGGCGATCATGGCGCCGTTGTCGGTGCAGAGCTCTATCGGCGGCGCGACCAGGCGGGCGCCGTGCCGGGCGGCAACCTCGTCGAGGCGGCCGCGCAGATAGAGGTTGGCCGCCACGCCGCCGGCCACCACGAGCGTGGGCGACGGCGCGGCGGCGAGCGCATTGGCGCATCGGTCGGCCAGGACGTCGCCAACCGTGCGCTGAAACGAGGCGCAGAGATCGGCGATCGCGCTCTTGTCGTCGGGATCGAGCTTCTCGACGGTCTGGCGCACCGCCGTCTTGAGGCCGGAGAAGGAGAAGTCGCAGCCGGGCTTGCGCCACATCGGCCGCGGCAGGGCGAAGCGTTGCGCATCGCCAACCTTGGCCAACCGCTCGACGGCCGGGCCGCCGGGAAAGCCCAGGCCCAGAAGCTTCGCGGTCTTGTCGAAGCATTCGCCGACCGCGTCGTCGATGGTCGTGCCCAGCCGCGTGAAATCACCCGGACCGCGTACGGTGAGGAGCTGGCAATGGCCGCCCGAGACCAGCAGCAGCAGATAGGGAAAGC
>JABCYT010000360.1 GCA_013290035.1 Alphaproteobacteria bacterium | reverse complement strand
CGGGTCGAGCCAGTCGGAGACCAGCACGATAGTGCCGTGCGCCGGCAACGGCACCAGCGGCGGCAGGCTGGGCGGCGTGCGAGTGGTATCGCGCGCCTCGTCGTACAGCGCCTCGGCGATGCGCCGCACCGCGACCCGGCCGGCGGTCGGCCGCATGCCGCTGCCCAGGATGGCCACGCGCTCGCCGGCATCGGCTAAAAGGCTGGCCAGCGCCAGGGTCAGCAGCTCGCCGCGCACCGCCTTGGTGTCGGTGTTGCGCAGCGACGCGTACTGCATCGAGGGCGAGGCGTCGCGCCACAGCCACACGCTGGCGGCGGCTTCCCATTCGGTCTCGCGCACGAACAGATGGCGGCTGCGCGCACTCTGCCGCCAGTCGATCTGGCCGGCGCTGTCGCCGTCGCGATAGGGCCGGTACTGCCAGAACGCATCGCCCTGTCCCACGCGCCGCCGGCCATGCACGCCCTGGATCACGGTCGCAGCCACGCGATCGGCCGCCACCATCAAGGCGGGCAGGGTGCCGGCGAGTTCGAGCGAGCGGTGGAGGGTTGAGGGAGACGCCATCTAGATTTTTACCGACCGAAGTAAAACCACCACCTCACCCTGAGGAGCGGCCCGAAGGGACGCGTCTCGAAGGGTGGGCAAGCGGCAAAAACTCACGCCAACCGCGCGCACATCTGGTCGATCACCGTCTCGACCGTGATGCCCTCGGCGCGGGCCGAGAAGTTCACCGCCATGCGATGGCGCAGGATCGGTCCGGCCAGCGCCACGACGTCGTCGACCGACGGCGCCAGGCGGCCCTGGATGATGGCGCGGGCGCGGCTGGCCAGCATGAAGGCCTGGCTGGCGCGCGGTCCCGGCCCCCAGGCGATGCGCTGGCGCACCATGTCGAGGTCGCTGGTGTCGGGCCGTCCGGCGCGCACCAGCTTCAGGATGGCGTCGACCACGCTCTCGCCGATCGGCAGGCGGCGCACCAGCGCCTGGGCCGCGATCAGGTCGGCCGGCGTCAGCGCCTGGCTCGCTTTGGCCGTGGTGGCGCCGGTGGTGCCGATCATGATCTGGCGCTCGGCCGCCTCGTCGGGATAACCCACGTCGATCTGCAGCAGGAAGCGGTCGAGCTGCGCCTCGGGCAGGGGATAAGTGCCTTCCTGCTCCAGCGGGTTCTGCGTCGCCAGCACATGGAACGGCGCCGGCAGGTCGTGGCGGTTGCCGGCCACGGTGACGTGCTTCTCCTGCATGCTCTGCAGCAGCGCCGACTGGGTGCGCGGGCTGGCGCGGTTGATTTCGTCGGCCATCAGCAGCTGGGCGAACACCGGGCCCTGGATGAAGCGGAAGGAGCGGCGGCCGGCGTCGGTCTCCTCCATGACCTCCGAGCCCAGGATGTCGGCGGGCATCAGGTCGGGCGTGAACTGGATGCGCTTGGCTTCCATGCCCAGCACGACGCCCAAAGTCTCGACCAGCAGGGTCTTGGCGAGACCCGGCACGCCGATCAGCAGCACGTGGCCGCCCGACAGCAGGGCAACGAGGGTTTGATCGATCACGTCCTGCTGGCCATAAATGACCTTGCCGATGGCCGAGCGGGCGGCGCGCAACTGGCCACCGAGGCGTTCGATGTCGGCCAGGGCGGCGAGGGCGTCAGCGTCGGTTGCAGTGGATGTGTCTGGGGCCACCGGGGCGCTCCTGTGATCGTAGATGGCTGGCGGGATTGAGATTGAGGGAAGCCCAGAAATGAGGCCGGAACAAGGGCATGACAGTTGACGAAATTGTGCGACGGGTGCGCGAGCGCAGCCAGCGTTTGGCCTCCGGCCTGCCCGTACCCCAGCCGCCGCTCGGCAGCGATTTCTCCCTGAACGGCGTCGTGCCCGTGCCGGAGACTTTTAGACCTGCTGCAGTTCTCGTGCCATTGGTGCGCCGCGAGCCCGGTGTGACGGTTTTGTTGACGCAGCGCACCGAGGACATGCCGAGCCATGCCGGCCAGATCGCCTTTCCCGGCGGGCGGCCGCAAGCCTCCGATTCCGACGCAGTGGCCACCGCGCTGCGCGAGACCGAGGAGGAGGTGGGCCTGGCGCGACATTTCGTCGAGGTGATCGGCGCGGTCGATCATTACCGCACCGGCACGGGCTACGAGATCACGCCCATCGTCGGCATCGTGACGCCGGGATTCACCACCCGTGCGGATCCGCGCGAGGTCGCCGACGTGTTCGAGGTGCCGCTGGCGCATTTCCTCGACGAGAAGAACCACCAGATCCGCAGCCGCACCTGGAACGGCCGCGAGCGGCTGTTCTACGCCATGCCCTACGGGGAACGCTACATCTGGGGCGCAACTGCCGGTATGCTGAAAAATCTTCAGTTCGTCCTGACCGCCGCCGGGTAGAGTGGGATGCTTGGGTCATGCAACAACAGCACCACGACCTCACCCTGAGGCGCCGCGAGCAGCGCGGCGTCTCGAAGTGTGGGGCCAGTCCGCGTGTCGCCCATGCTTCGAGACGGCCGCTGCGCGGCCTCCTCAGCATGAGGTGATGCGCTAGGCGAGAGACGGAGAAGCCAAGTGCGCGTCGTCCTTCTGGTGCTCGTGCTGGTGATGGCCCCCACCGCCGCCTTCTTCCTGTGGGCCTGGGCGGTCAAGATCAAGCAGGAGCGCAAGCTCGCCGGCACCCTGCCGGCGTGGCAGGACATGCCGATCACCTGGCTCGCCATCGTCGGCCTGCTCTGCGCCATCGCCGGCTTCCTCGTGCTGTTCTTCACCCAGAACCAGGGCTATGGCGGCCTGTTCGCCCCATGACGTGCGCCATGATCACGACAAAGCGCCAACGCTCCTTCTTCGCCATCGGTCTCCTCGCTGCCGCTTCGCTGTGGACAGGACTGGCATCGGCCCAGACCTTCCTCAGCCAGGGCCCGGCGCCGAGCTTCGGCCCGACCGCGACGGTGCAGAGCGGCGACCAGCCGCCCAACGGCACGGTTGCGGGCGCCATTCAGTCGATCGCCATATCACCCACGAATTCGTCGACCATGTTCGTCGGCACGCCGAACGGCGGCATCTGGGTCACGCGCAACGGCGGCTCGAGCTGGACACCGCTGACCGACAACAAGGTCTCGCTGTCGATCTCGAGCGTCGCCTTCGATCCGACGAACAACCAGAACTTGATCGCCGGCATCGGCCAGACGTCGAACGGCAGGATCGGCAACTCCATGGGCGGCCAGCTCACGGGCATCCTGTACAGCAGCAATGGCGGCACGAGCTGGGCCGACCTGGCCGGCAGCGGCAATACCCTGGACGGCAAGAATATCGTCTCGGTCGCCGCGCGCGGCGGCAGCCTGCTGGCGGCGGCCAACAACGCCGTCAACCAGGGCGGCGGGCTCTACTACAGCCCCAACGGCGGCGGCTCGTTTTCCCTGGTGCCGGGGCTGGCCGCCGGCTCGGTGGGCGCGCTGGCGGCGGACAACAGCAGCGCCAACGCCAACGGCAACGGCACCCGCTTCTACGCCGCCGTCAGCGTTGCCGCCAATCCCGCCGCCAACGGCGTGTACCTTGGCGATCCCACCAACTCTGCCAACTGGGCGCAGGTACTGCAGCTGGCGCCGAACCAGGTCGCCAAGCTGGCGACGGGGCCGGGCGGATCGGTCGTCGCCGCCGTCTACGACAGCTCCACGGGCAATCCGACGTCGGGCAGGCTGGTGGCCATCTATCTGTCGCAGAATGCGGGCGCGAGCTGGACGTCGATGACGTCGAACCTGCCGGACACCAACCCCGGCCGACAGGCCGCGAACAACCTCGCGGTCGCCATCGACCCGAACAACTCCAACATCGTCTATCTCGCGGGCGATGGCATCGTGCCGGACCCCCATACCGTCGCGGCTTACCGCCTTACGCTGAACGGCAACAGCTTTTCGGTGGATTCGCTCACCGACAGTGCCACGGCCAACGGCTCGACGGCCCATGCCGACGCCCGGACGCTGGTTTTCGACTCGAGCGGGCGGCTCATCTTCGGCGGCGACGGCGGTATCTATGTGCGGACGAACCCGACGAGCGATAGCGGAGCCTGGACAGGCCTCAATACGTCGACCCTGTCGGTGCGCGAGATTTACGGCATCGCCTACGATGGCGTGAGCAAGCGGCTGATCGTGGCCGCGCAGGATACCGGCACGGCCTTCCAGGCCAATCCCAACTCGGCCAACTACAACGCCATCGGCGGGGGTGACGGCGCCAACGCCATCGTGAACGACCGCAGCTCGCGCTCGCAGAGCATCATCTACTACAGCTCGCAGAGCCTGGGGGGGCTGACAAGGATGACGGTCAACGCCCAAGGCGCCATCACGTCCTCGAACGCCGTCCCCAATCTCAATCTTGCCCCGGACGACCTGTCGATGGCCGGCGACGACAATCCGGCTCCCGCGCTGCCCTTCTTCAGCCGCATCGTCTTCAATCGCAAGGATCCCAGCAGGATCGCCATCGGGACCAACTATGTCTACACCACGACCGATTACCTGCTGTTCAATAACCCGGCCCCGCTCACCGAGCTCGGCCAGATCGTCGGAACCATCAGCAGCAACTCGTCGGTCACCGCTTTGGCCTACGGCACGCGCGACGACGTCGACGCCCTGCTGGTCGGCTCGACGTTCGTCACCGGACCGCCCGGCACCCCGGTCACGAACAACTGGCTGTTGCTTGCCAACAAGACGACGCCGCTCACGCGATTGACGGGGTATGGCGGCGATGCGCCGACCTCGCTTGTGTTCGATTATCGTGCGGCCGCCCATTACTACATTGCCGACGGCACGACCCTCTGGACGAACCAGGACGCGACGACGACCACGGCCTTCAACGATCTCACCGGCAAC
>JABCYT010000359.1 GCA_013290035.1 Alphaproteobacteria bacterium | reverse complement strand
GAGCGCCTCAACATCGCGCACGAATGCATCGACCGGCATGCCGCGAAAACCGACCCGGCCGTCATCGTCGCCCACGCGGACGGACGCGACGAGATCCTGGGCTTCCGCGAGCTCTCCGAAGAGTCATCCCGCTTTGCCCACTACCTCGCCGCCCAAGGGGTGAAGGCCGGCGATCGCGTCGCCATCATGCTCGAGCCGTCGCGGGCGTTCTACACGGCGGTCTTCGGCACGATGAAACTGGGCGCCATCGCCGTCCCGCTGTTCACGCTCTTCGGGCCCGACGGCGTGAAGCTCCGGGTCAACGATTGTTCGCCGGCGCTGCTGGCGACCAACGCCGAGAAGGCGGAACTCTTGTCATCGCTCGGCGGCCCGCGCGTGGTCACGGCCGACGCCGATTTCATGGCGGGCCTTGCGCAGTTTCCCTCGCATTTCGAGCCCGCCACCCGGGCGGATGCGCCGGCGATCTTCCAGTACACTTCTGGAACCACGCGCGAGCTTCCGGAAGCGGTCAAGCACACCCACCGCTCGATCGTGACCTTGATGGTGGCGGCGCTGTACGGCACCGGCCTGCGGCCTGGCGATCGTTACTTCTGCCCGTCGTCGCCGGCCTGGGGACACGGCCTGTGGCACGGCACCCTGGCGCCCCTGGCGTTGGGCATCACCGTCGGCGCCTATGCCGGCAGGTTCGACGCCGAGCGGCTCCTGAAGGCGCTGCAGGATCACCGCTTCACCAACATCTCGGCGGCGGCGACCCACTACCGCATGATGCGGAATTGCGGCGCCGCGGGCCGCTATCGCTACGCCCTGCAGAAGCTCTCCTTCACCGGCGAGCCGATCGACAGCGAGACCGCGTCCTTCGTCGAGGCGACCTTCGGCCGTCCGCCCTGCAGCATGTACGGCACCACCGAGATCGGCGTGATCCTCGTCAGCTATCCGGGGGCGGCGGATTTCGTCGTCAAGCCGGGGTCGCTGGGCAAGCCCGTGCCGGGCAGCAAGGTCGAAGTCCACGATCCGGCCGGCAAGCCGTGCCCGCCCGGCGTGACGGGAGAGCTGAAAGTCTGGCGGCGCAATGGCTGGATCGCCACCAAGGATCTCGGGCGCACCGACGAGGACGGCTATTTCTATCACGGCGGCCGGGCCGACGATGTCATCATCTCGGCCGGTTGGACGATGAGCGCCGTCGAGATCGAGGACGCCATCCTGAAACATCCCGGCGTTCGCGAAGCGGCGGCCATCGGCGTGCCCGATGCCTTGCGTGGGCAGGTCGTGAAGGCCTTCGTGGTCGCCGATCGTCCGGGCGACGAGGCTTTCACGCGCGAGATCCAGGATCTCGTGCGCCAGCGCCTCAGCCAGCACGAATACCCGCGCCTTATCGAGTTCGTGGCCGAGCTGCCCAAGACTCCGGCCGGCAAGGTGAACCGCAAGGTCCTGCGCGAGCGCCAGCAAGGCGCCTCGACACAAGCAGCCTGACAGATCGACAGAAGGAAACGTCCATGCTGACCGAGACCGAACGAAAATTCCCCAAGATCACAGAGCAAGGCCTGGACGCGCTCCGTCAGCGCATCGGCGTCAAGATCGGCGTGACCGTCGAGCCGTGGTGCTACGAGGCGACGCGGGACAATATCCGCCACTATGCGCACGGCATCGGCGACGACAATCCGCTGTGGTGCGTGCCGGAGTATGCCGCGAAGACGAAATACGGCGACGTGATCGCGCTGCCGAGTTTCCTCTTTGCCACCAGCCGCATCATCTCCGGCTATGTTGGCGGCCTGCCCGGCATTCACGCCATGTGGTCGGGCGCCGACTGGAACTGGCACAAGACGGTCAACCGCAACGACGCGATCTCGACCGAGGCCTGGCTGAAGGACATCGTCGAGCATCAGACGCGCTTCGCCGGCCGCGCCGTCCAGCAGACCTACCATGTCGACTTCTTCAATCAGCACGGCGACCTGGTCGCCGGCGCCGATAGCTGGTGCTTTCGCACCGAGCGCGACCACGCGCGCGAACAGGGCACCAAGTACAAGGACGTGAAGGCCCGTCCGCCGCGACGTTACACCGACCAGGAGCTCGCCGACGCCTACAAGCTCTATCGCGACGAGGAGATCCGCGGTGCCGTGCCGCGCTACTGGCAGGACGTGACCGAGGGCGAGGCGCTGCCGGTCATGCTGAAGGGCCCGATGACGGTGACCGGCTTCATCGGCTACGCCCAGGGTTGGGGCGGCCTCTATATCCGCGCCAACAAGCTGGCCTGGAAGCTGATCGACGCCCATCCTGGCATTGGCATCAAGAATCGCTTCGGCATCCCGGATTGTCCCGAGCGCGTGCACTGGGAGGAGGAATTCGCCCACGAAGTGGGCGCGCCCGGCGCCTACGATTACGGCCCGGAGCGCAGTTCCTGGCTCACGCACCATCTGACGAACTGGATGGGCGACGACGGCTTCCTGCGCAACGCCACCTGCAAGATCCGCCGCCACAATCCGGCGGGCGATATCCTGTTCATCAAGGGCAAGGTCACGCGCAAGTATGTCGAGGCGGGGCGTCACCTGGTCGAGATTGAGCAGGAAGCGCGCAACCAGGACGACGAGCTGTCGGTGCTGGGTACGGGGATCGTGGAACTCCCGAGTCGTGGCTGAGGTGGCGGCTCTGCCATGCCTGCCCCCGATCTCTCCCGCGGCGCCCCCTCCCACGGTGCCTTGGCCGGCCTTCGCGTCATCGACCTGTCGCGCGTGCTGGCGGGTCCGCTCTGCACGCAGATGCTGGCCGATCACGGCGCCGACGTCGTCAAGATCGAGCCGCCGTCGGGCGACGAGACGCGGCTGCTCGGTCCGCCGTTCGACGAGGCGGGCGACGCGGCCTATTTCGGTGGCGTCAACCGCGGCAAGCGCGCGCTCGGCCTCGACCTGGCGCGGCCGGAAGGACGCGCCGTCCTCGAAGCGCTGCTGAAGGACGCCGACATCCTGGTGGAGAACTACCTGCCAGGCACCATGGAACGCTGGAACCTGGGCTACGAGGAGGTTCTGTCGGTCCGCCATCCGCGCCTGGTCTACTGCGCCATCTCCGGCTTCGGCGCCGACGGCCCGCTGGGCGGCCTGCCCGGCTACGACGCGGTGCTGCAGGCCATGAGCGGGCTGATGAGCATCAACGGCACGCCGGAGTCAGGGCCGACGCGGGTCGGTGTCCCCATCGTCGACTACGTCACCGGCTACAACGCGCTCACCGGTATTCTATTGGCCCTCGCCGCCCGCCAGCAGACGGGCAGGGGCCAGCGGGTCGACGTCACGCTGTTCGACACCGCGCTCAGCCTGCTCGTGCCGCACGCCGCCAACTGGCTCTGCTCGGGCCGCACGCCGGGACGCCTCGGCAGCGCCCATCCCAACATCGCGCCGTACGACAAGTTCGCGGCCGGCGACGGCGAGCTCTTCCTCGGCATCGTCAACGATGGCCAGTTCCGCCGCTTCTGCCGCCAGGTGAAGCGCGAAGACCTGCTCGAGGATCCGCGCTTCGGGACGAACGCCGCGAGATTGCAGCATGTCGACGCTCTTCGCGGCGAAATCCAGCGGACGCTGGCCGCCTTCAAGGTCGAGGATCTCTGCCGCGATCTGATGCGGAGCGGCGTGCCCGCCGGCGCGGTGAACACGGTGCCGCAGGCTTTCGCGCAAGCCCATGTCGCCCATCGCCAGATGCTGATCGACCAGGACGGACGGCGTGCGCCCGGCATTCCCGTGAAGCTCGCCCGGACGCCGGGCCGGCCGGGATTGCCGCCGCCGCGCTATGGCGAGCACGGTCGCGAGATCCTGGCGGAAGCCGGGTTCGATCGCGTGGCCATCGACGGGCTGCTGGCGTCCGGCGTTCTCAAGACAACGAACGATCATAAGGAGAGGAAACGATGAAGCTGAAAGCCATGGCAGGTGCTGCGGGCTTGCTGGCGGGGCTATTGTGCAGCGTTGCTGCAACGGCCCAGACCTATCCCGCCAAGACGGTGAAGATCATCGTTCCCTACCAAGCGGGCCAGGGTACCGACGTGGCGGCGCGGTACTTCGCCGAGCAGCTGTCCAAGGCGCTGGGCCAGATCTTCTATGTCGACAACAAGCCCGGCGCCGGTGGCAACATCGGCACGGAGGCGACCGCGCGCTCCGCGCCCGACGGCTACACGCTGATGATGGGCACGAACGCCACGCAGACCATGAACGAGTTCTTGTATGCGTCGGTGGGCTACGACTCGGCCAAGGACTTCGCGCCGATCATCCTGGTCGGCATGCTGCCGATGGTGATCGCGGCCAATCCGTCCTTTCCGGCAAATTCGGTGACCGAGCTGATCGCCGCCGCCAAGGCCACGCCCGACAAGATCGACATGGCCCTGCCCAGCACCAGTGCGCGGATCGTGTTCGAGCTCCTGAAGGATCGTACCGGGGCACCGCTCTTTGCCGTTCCCTATAAGGGCTCGGCGACGGCCATGACGGAAGTCACTGGCGGGCAGGTGCAAACCATCACCGACACGGTGACGGCGATCCGTGGCCACGTCACCGCCGGCAAGCTGAAGCCGCTCGGCATCACGACGCTGAAATCGAGCGAATTGCTGCCCGGCGTGAAGTCGGTCGCCGAGCAGGGCGTTCCCGGCTTCGAGATGACGGGGTGGAATGCGTTCTATGCGCCCGCCGGCACGCCCCGCGCCATCGTCGATCTGCTGAACGCCGAAGTGACGAAGATCCTGGCCCAACCCGAAACGCGGCAACGCCTGCTGCAACTCGGCTTCGAACCGGCCGGCGGCACGCCCGGGTCCCTGGCGAAATTCGAAGGCCAGGAGCGCCTCAAATGGGCGCCGTTGATCAAGGCGGCGGGAC
>JABCYT010000358.1 GCA_013290035.1 Alphaproteobacteria bacterium | reverse complement strand
CCTCTGAGCGGTTGGGCGATGCGCACGGTACCGTCGGCGAACTCGATGTCGGCCGGCGCCGCACTAAAATGCTCGGCGGCAAAGGCGGTCATGCGCTGCTTGATGGTGTTGGCTGCCTCCCACGCCGCCCAGCCGTTGAGGTCCGAACCGGTCGAGGCCGCGGTCGGCGAGGTGTTCGGCACCTCGGCCGTCGAGGTGGCGGAGGGCCGGATACGGTCGAGATCGACCTTGAACACTTCGGCCACGACCTGGGCCACCTTGATGAACAGCCCCTGCCCCATCTCGGTGCCGCCGTGGTTCAGGCGGATCGAACCGTCGGTATAGACATGCACCAGCGCCCCGGCCTGGTTCATGTGCGGAATGTTGAAGGAGATGCCGAATTTCAGCGGGAACAGGCCGAGCCCGCGCTTCAGGATCGGATTGGCCTTGTTGAAGGCGTCGATCTCGGCGCGCCGGCGATCGAAGTCGCTGCCCCGCTTCACCTCGGCCCAGCAGCGCGCCAGATGGTTCTCGTCGACCTTCTGGCCGTAGGGCGTCTCGTCCCCGCCCTCGCCGTAGAAATTGAGCGCGCGTATTTCGTTGGCGTCGCGGCCGAGATGGCGGGCGATGCGGTCGAGTGCATCTTCCATGACTAAAACGCCCTGCGGTCCGCCGAAGCCGCGGAAGGCGGTGTTGGACTGCCGGTTGGTGCGGCAGGCATAGCCCACGGCGCGGACATGCGGCAGCCAGTAGGCGTTGTCGACATGGGTGAGCGCGCGCGCGACCACGCCAGGCGTCATGTCGAGGCTCCAGCCGGCATCGGCCGCCAGCACGGCGTCGAGCGCCAGCACCCGGCCCTCGTCGTCGAAACCCACCGTGTAGCGGTAGTCGAAGCCGTGGCGCTTGCCGGTCGCGATCATGTCGATCTCGCGCGGCAGGCGGAGCTTTACCGGCCGGCCGGTCTTGGCCGCGGCCAGGGCCGCTGCGCCGGCAACCCACGAGGCGTTGCTCTCCTTGCCGCCGAAGCCGCCGCCCAGGCGGCGCACCACCGTGGTCACGCGGTTGAAATCGCAGCCCAGGATCTCGGCGCAAACATGCTGCACTTCGGTGGGATGCTGCGTCGAGGAATGCACGACGAGATCGCCGTCCTCGCCCGGTAGGACAAAAGCGATCTGGCCTTCAAGATAGAAATGCTCCTGACCACCGACGCTGAACGCCGCGCTCAGCGTGTGCGGCGCGGACTTCAGCACCGCGTCGGGATCGCCGCGCAGGATCGTCGACGGTGCCTGCACATAGGACTGCCGGGCAAGCGCCGTCGCGATATCGAGGATCGCCTCGCCGGGCTCGATGTCGATCACCGCGCGCTCGGCGGCGGCGCGGGCGGCGTCGAGCGTGTCGGCGACGACCAACGCCAGCGGTTGACCGGCGAACTCGACCTTGGTTTCCGCGAACAGCGGCTCGTCCTTGCCGGCGCCCGCGATGTTGTTGTGGCCGGGAATGTCGCCGGCGGCGAACACGCCGACGACACCCGGCGCAACGGCCGCCGTCGAAAGATCGAGCCGGCGCAGGCGGCCACTCGCGATGGGGCTCAGCACCAGGGCGCCGTGCAGAGTGCCCGGCGGTTCGGGAATATCGTCGATATAAAGCGCCTGTCCGGTGACGTGCTTCAAAGCGCTGTCGTGGCGTCGCGCGGTGTGGACCTGTCCGCTCATAGTGCCTCGACCTCGACCGCGCGCTGCGGCTCGGCAATGCGCCAGTAGAGGCGACGCAACAGGTTGGCGGCGGCGGTGAGCCGGTACGAAGCCGAGCCACGCCAGTCGTCGATCGGCTGGAAGTCACGGGCGACGGCGGCGGCGGCGCTCTCGAAAGCCGCCGGCGAAAACGGCTGATCCTTCAGCGCCTGCTCGACATGGCTGGCGCGCCGGGGAGTCGCCGCCATGCCGCCGAAGCCGACGCGGACATCCTCGATCTTTCCCTTCGTGACGCGCAGGCGATAGCCGGCGGCCACGGTGGAAATGTCCTGATCGCGCCGCTTGCTGAGCTTGTCGCAGAAGAAAACCTCGCCGGGCCACAGCTTGGGCAGCGTGAGGCTCTGGATGACCTCGTCGGGCGCCAAGGCGGTCTTGCGGTAGCCGAGGAAGAAATCCTCCAGCGCCAGGTCGCGCGTGCCGCGCGGGGAAGTGAGCGCGAGTCGCGTCTCGAGCGCCAGCAGCACCGGCGGCATGTCGCCGATCGGCGAGGCCGTGCCGAGATTGCCGCCGATCGTGCCCATGGTGCGGATCTGCCGCGAGCCCAGCCGCGCGAGATAAGGTTTGAGCGCCGGATGGTGGGCGATCAACAGCGGCATCGCCTGCGCATACGTCGCGGCGGCGCCGATCGTGATCTCCTTCTCGTCCTCCCGAATCGCGGTCAGCTCCGGCACGTGCGCGACATGGATGACCGCAGCCGGCGGCTTGCGCGATCGGCTGGCCAGGAGGCCGAGATCGGTGGCGCCTGCCAGCAACAGTGCGTCGGGATGCCGGGCCCTGAGCGCCAAAAGCTCGCCAAGCGAGCGCGGCACGTGGAACGTGCCGAACGACACCGAGCCCGGGCGCCCCGGAGCGACGGCGGCGGGGTCGATCGGCAGACCGGCAATCCGGGTCATCGCCTCGACGATCGGCCGGTAGCCGGTGCAGCGGCAGAGATTGCCGGCCAGCGCATCGTGGACGGTTTCGAGATCGGCCTTCTCGCCGCCCGCCGCGAAGGCATAGGCCGACATCACGAAGCCCGGCGTACAGAACCCGCATTGCGTGGCATCGGCTTCGGCCATCGCCGCCTGCACCGGATGCGGCGTGCCGTCCGGCCGGCGCAAGCCCTCGACCGTGCGCACCGCCTGGCCGTCGATCTGGCCGAGGAGTGCGATGCAGGAATTCATCGCCTCGCGGCGTCCGTCGGCCCGCTCCAGCACGACGGTGCAGGCGCCGCAATCGCCCTCGGCGCAGCCCTCCTTGGTGCCCTTGAGGCCGCGATGATCGCGCAACCAGTCGAGCAAGGTCGTCATCGGCGAGAGGACGTCGATCTCCACCGGCTGGTCGTTCAAGACAAAACGGATACGGTCGGCCATGCGAATGACTGTGATCGTGGCGTTCTTTTCGCGCAAGCCTCGCTCGGTATTGCGCCATTCCACGCCGCGTGATGCACTGCCGACGCCCATTCAAAGCGAGTTCAATAATGGATCCCTACCGGTTCGGCTACTCCCCCGTCGTCGAGCGACCGAAGCTCTCGTGGCCCGACGGCGCACGGGTCGCGGTGTGGGTCTGCCCCAATATCGAGCACTACGAATACCTGCCGGCCGAGGTGCGAATGCGCAATCCCTGGCCACGCATGCCGCATCCCGACGTGCTGGGCTATGGCGGCCGCGACTACGGTAACCGGGTCGGCCTGTGGCGCCTGTTCGAGGTCTTGGACAAGCACCATGTGCGCTGCACGGTGTCGCTCTCGATGTCGGTGATCGAGATGTATCCCGAGATCCTCGACGCCATGGAGGCGCGGCGCTGGGAATACATGAGCCACGGCTACTTCAACACCCGCTACCACTGGGGCTATGGCGAACAGGAGGAGCGCGAGGTCATCGAGCACAGCAAGGCGACGCACCTTCGGCTGACCGGCCGCAAGCTGCGCGGCTGGTTCTCGCCCGCCGTTTCCAACACGCTCAATACGGCCGATCTCGTGAAGGAGGCAGGCCTCGACTATATCTGCGATTTCTACCACGACGACCAGCCGACGCCGCTCGCCACCAAGCACGGCACCCTGATCCACGTGCCCTACACGATGGACATCAACGACGCGCTGATCTACCGCCAGCCCTTCGAGGCCGAGGAATTCGCCCAGATGATCATCGACCATTTCGACACGGTCTATCGCGAGGGCAGCGAGAACGGCCGCGTGATGTGCATCGCGCTCCATCCCTACATGATGGGCGCGCCGCACCGGCTGAAGCATCTCGACCGGGCGCTCGCCTATATCCGCAAGCACAAGGATGCCTGGGTCTGCACCGCCGAGGAGATCCTCGACTGGTACGTGGCCCATGGGCTGAAGCCCTACCAACAGCATCTCGGCAAGGAGGCGTGAGATGAGCCCCGCCCCCGTTCCCAAGAACCCGCCGCCGCTCGGGCCCGGGATGGACAATCCCTGGTACGATTATTCGCCGTTCCCGCTGCGCCCCAAGCTCACCTGGCCGCGCAACGCGCGGGTCGCCTCCTTCGTGTTGCTGCATCTCGAATATTGGGAGCTGATCGCGGACGAGAGCAGTCATCGCGACCCCCGCCTTGCCGGCGAGTTCGGCAGCTTCGTGCCCGACTATCGTATCTGGACGCAGCGCGAGTACGGCAACCGGACCGGCATCTTCCGGGTGCTCGACGTGCTCGATCGCTATCAGGTGCGCGCTGGCGTCGCCGTGAACGCGCTGGCGGCCGAGCGCTATCCCTATCTCATCGAGCAGTTCAAGAAGCGCAAGTACGAGTTCATCGCCCACGGCCATTCGGCCAACCGCATGATCACCTCCAAGATGAGCGAGGCCGAGGAGAAGGCCGAGATTGCCGAGGCGATCGCCGCCATCGAGAAAGCAGCCGGCGTACGGCCCAAGGGCTGGCAGGGCCAGGACTACGGCGAGAGCCAGCGCACGCCCAAGCTTTTAGCCGACGCCGGCCTCGACTACGCGATCGATTGGCCGAACGACGACCAGCCCTACCCGATGAAGGTCGGCAAGAAGTTCGTCTCCATGCCCAACCAGCCGGAATGGGACGACGTGCAACAGCTATGGCTACGGCGCATTGCCACGCCGCGCTATCCCGACCTGGTCGGCGAGGCCTTCGAGTTGCTGCACC
>JABCYT010000357.1 GCA_013290035.1 Alphaproteobacteria bacterium | reverse complement strand
TCCCCGACATCCTCACCTCGAACTACAACGACTTTGTCCTGGGATTTCCCATCACCGAGTCTTTCCGCGTGCGGCTCGGCGGGCAGTTCATGGTCCAGGGCAGCAACGGGCTGAACCTGCTGACCGCCACGTCGTTCGGCACCTTCGCCGCCGGCGGACGGGTCGATCTGATCTGGGGGCCGGCAACGCTGTGGGGCGTGTTCACCCAGACCGGCAGCGCCGCGCAATACCAGACGCCTTACGGTCAGTGGATCGGCTACACCAAGCAGATCACCAAGGATTTCGACCGCGCCGGCGAACGGGCCTGGCAGATCGGCGTGATCTATGATTTCTCCGGCATCGGGTTGCCCGGCCTGCTCTTCACTGGATCGGCGACCTTGGGCGACAACGCCATCAATCCTGCCAACGGCGCGGCTCTCGCCCGCATGAACGAATACGATTTCGACCTGATCTATCAGGTGGCGGCGAAGACGGCGCCCGACTGGCTGAAGCCGCTCCAGCTCAGGGCGCGTGCCGCCTATGTCGACCAGTTCCTCAGTGGCATGCTGACATCGATCGAGGAATATCGCCTGATCCTGAACTACGAGATCGCCTTCAAGGGCGGCGGCCGTTAAAGGGCCGCTGCCCAAGGCGAGGTCAGTCGGCAGCCTTGTCCGGCACGTAGAGCTGGCCGCCGCCGGCGCGGAACTTCGCGCTCATCTCGTCCATGCCCTTCTTGGCGTATTCGCGGATGTCCTGGGTGATGCGCATGGAGCAGAATTTCGGCCCGCACATCGAGCAGAAATGCGCCGTCTTGTGCGCCTCCTTGGGCATCGTCTCGTCGTGGAACTTCTCGGCCGTCGCCGGATCGAGCGACAGGTTGAACTGGTCGCGCCAGCGGAAATCGAAGCGCGCCTTGCTGAGCGCGTCGTCGCGCAGCCGCGCCGCGGGATGGCCCTTGGCGAGGTCGGCGGCGTGGGCGGCGATCTTGTAGGTGATGACGCCCACCTTCACGTCGTCGCGGTCGGGGAGACCAAGGTGCTCCTTGGGCGTGACGTAGCAGAGCATCGCCGTGCCGAACCAGCCGATCATGGCGGCGCCGATACCCGAGGTGATGTGGTCGTAGCCCGGTGCGATGTCGGTGACGAGCGGTCCCAGGGTGTAGAACGGCGCCTCGCCGCATTCGCGCAGCTGCTTGTCCATGTTGGCCTTGATCTTGTGCATGGGAACGTGGCCCGGGCCCTCGATCATGACCTGGCAGCCTTTGTCCCAGGCGACCTTGGTGAGCTCGCCCAAAGTCTCGAGCTCGGCGAACTGCGCGGCGTCATTGGCGTCGGCGTTGCAGCCCGGCCGCAGCCCGTCGCCCAGCGAGAACGACACGTCGTATTTGCGCATGATGTCGCAAATGTCGCCGAAGCGTTCGTAGAGGAAGCTCTCGCGATGCTCGGTCAGGCACCACTGCGCCATCATCGAGCCGCCGCGGCTCACGATGCCGGTAACCCGGCTTGCCGTCAGCGGCACATGCGCCAGCCGCACGCCGGCATGGATGGTGAAGTAGTCGACGCCCTGCTCGCACTGCTCGATCAGGGTGTCGCGATAGACCTCCCAGTTGAGCTTGGTCGGATCGCCGCCCACCTTCTCCAGCGCCTGGTAGATCGGCACGGTGCCGATCGGCACCGGCGAATTGCGCACGATCCATTCGCGCGTGTCGTGGATGTTGCGGCCGGTCGAGAGATCCATGACCGTGTCGGCGCCCCAGCGGATCGCCCACACCATCTTCTCGACTTCCTCCTCCATCGAGGAGGAGACCGCCGAGTTGCCGATGTTGGCGTTGATCTTCACCAGGAAATTGCGGCCGATCGCCATCGGCTCGAGTTCGCCATGGTTGATGTTGGCCGGGATGATGGCGCGACCCATCGCCACTTCCTGGCGCACGAATTCCGGCGTGATGAACGCCGGCAGCGCCGCGCCAAAGCTCTCGCCGTCGGCCAGCCGCTCCTTGGCGATGTCGAGCGCGAACTTGCGGCCGACATTCTCGCGCTCGGCGACATAGATCATCTCCTTGGTGATGATGCCGGCGCGCGCCCATTCGTATTGGGTGATCGGCTTGCCGGAAAGCCCGCGCAACGGCCGCGGCGTGTTGGGGAACGGCTGCAGGGCCGCCACCTTCACATTGCCGTTGTCGATGGGCGCGATCGGACGGCCGTCATATTCCTCGACGCCGCCGCGCTGCAGCACCCAGGCGCGGCGCGTGCGCGCCAGGCCCTTGCTGACATCGATCACGACCGAGGAATCGGTGTAGGGGCCCGTCGTGTCGTAGACCCGCACCCGCGGTTCGACAGGCGAGCTCAGTTCGATCTCGCGCAGGGGAACGCTGAGGTCGGGCGCCTGGTCGGGCGTGACGTAGACCTTCTGCGAAGACGGCAGCGGACCGGTCGTCACCTTGGGCGACGGAGGGGAAACGATATTGTCCATGACGAGGATCTCCCGTGGCTGGTTTGCGTACGGAGACCCGGTTTGTCGTGCAAAGGAGGCATCCAGTCCCTTCGCCGGCATGACCCGGATCAGGTTCAAAGGGTCACCGCGCTGCCTGGATAAGGCCGTCGGTATCTCAGCCCCTTGTCGGGACCCCCCTTGGACGGCGCCAGTCTAGCGGGATTCCACCGCCTGTAAAACCCGCTTTAGACCACGGCCTGTTGGCGCATTTCGGCGATATCGGCGTCGGCATAGCCCGCCTCGCGCAGCACCTCGTCGGTGTGCTCCCCCAGGATGGCCGGCGGCCGTTCGACCGAGCCGCCGCCATGCTCCAGCCGGAAGCCCGAACCCACGACCTTGATCGGGCCGTGCTCGGTCTCGACCGGTTGCAGGATGGTGCGGCGCTGGAAATGGTCGAGCTGCACGGTCTCGGGGATGCTGAGCACCCGGCCGGCCGGCACGTCGGCCTTGGCGAAGCGCTCGGCCCAAGTGGCCGAGGTCTCCTTTCTCATCGCCTCTTCGATGATGTCGTGCAGCGGCTTGGCGTTGTCGATGCGCTTGGGCCAGTCGGCGAAGCGCGGATCGGGCAGCGCGGCTTCGCAGCCGATGGTCTTCATCAGGCGCTGGAACTGCGGCTCGGTCATCACCGCCAGCACCATCCAGCCGTCCTTGGTCCTGTAGAGATCGCCGGTCGGCTTGCGCGTCACCGAGAGGTTGGCGGCCTGGCCGTGCACGCGGCCGGTCATCATGTGCTCGGTGAATTGCTGGGCGAGATAGCCCATCACCGCGTCGATCATGGCGACGTCGACGAGCTGGCCCTTGCCGGTGTGGGTGCGCTGGTAGAGCGCCGAGGCGACGCCGAACGCAGCCGTCGCGCCCGACATCACGTCGGCGCCGGCGAAGCCCACGCGGGTGGGGCCGTTGGCCTCGAAGCCGGTGATCGACATCAGCCCCGACATCGCCTGGATCATGCCGTCGAAGGCCGCGGTCTCGCGATCCGGCCCGACCTGGCCGAAGCCCGAAACGGCGCAGTAGATCAGCTTCAGATTGATCGCACGCAGCGTCTCGTAGCCGATGCCGAGCTTGTCCATCACGCCCGGCCTGAAATTCTCCATCACCACGTCGGCCTTGGCGGCCAGGCGCTTCACCACCTCGATCGCCTTGGGCTTCTTGAGGTCGAGCGTGATCGAGCGCTTGCCGGCATTCACCGAGACCCAGGGCGCGGCTAGCCCGCGCTTCTCCCAGTCGTTGGCGCGGTTGCCGAAGCGCATGTCGTCGCCGTCGCGCGATTCGACCTTGACGACATCGGCACCCAGCAGCGCCAACTGGTAGGAGCCGTAGGGGCCCGCCAGCACGCGCGTGAAATCGAGGATCTTCACGCCGGTAAAGGGTTTGGCAGTCATAGAAAGCTTTCTGTCGTCCTGAGCGCAGCGAAGGACCCCATCGCCGCTTGCAACGCCATGAGATCCTTCGCTTCGCTCAGGATGACAATCAAGCCACGCCCGATTTCTCGCGCTGGCTGCGCGCGACCTGCTTCACCGTGTCGAACTCGGCGCGTCGCTTGGCGATCTCTTCCGGGCTCATGCGCGCAAGGTTGTTGAAGTCGAGCTTCCAGTCGCCGTCCTCGGCCCAGCGCAATGGCGATTGCACCGTGGTGCGCGGGCCGACGGCGCTCTCCAGCACCTTCAGCGCAAGATCGAGCGTGAAGCGCTGCGTGTCGGGCTCGTGCGGCTTGCCGCAGGAATTGCCGAGCGGGAAATCGCTGAACAGGAAGCGCGGCACGCCGGCATGCTCGACGATGTCCTTGGCCGCTCCCATGACGATCGTCGGGATGCCATTCCGTTCGAGATATCGCGCGACCAGACTCACGGTCTGGTGGCAGACGGGTCAAGTGGGCACCAGCAGCGCCGCATCGACCTGGTCCTGGCGGCAGCGCGCCAGGATCTCCGGCGCATCGGTCTCCAGCGTGACGCGCTGGCTGCGGTTGGTCGGCGCGCCGTGGAAGCGCTTTGACAAGGTGAAGCGGCCGGCGGCCGCGAATTCGCGCATCAGCGGCAGCGGAAACCACGTGTTGCTGTCCTTGGCCGTGGTGTGCTTGCGGTCGTAGCCGATGTGGGAGATGCGGGTGTCGTGATCAGCCGCGCTGTCGCCGGAGTAGACCGTGTAGAACTTGGCGCCGGCGTTGTAGGCGGCGCCCGGGCCCTGGTCGCCCTTGTCGGGCTGGTAGGGCGCGGCGGTCGTAATCAGCGCCAGCGTGCTGTCCGTCAAGGGCTTGTTCAGCGGCTGGAACGGCGCATCGACATAATGGGCCCAGCGATAGGGATTGTCGTACCCCAGCGCGAGATAGTACTCGCGCGTGCGGCGCATGTACTCGACCGGCGCGTCGTAGTCC
>JABCYT010000356.1 GCA_013290035.1 Alphaproteobacteria bacterium | reverse complement strand
CTGGGCTATCGCTGCATCGTCTATGCGCCCGACGACCATTCGATTGCGGGCGACGTCGCGGCCGGCCATGTGAGCGGCGCCTACGACGACCAGGCGGCACTGGCCCGCTTTGCCGCCCAAGTCGACGTCATCACCTACGAGTTCGAGAACGTGCCGGAGGCAGCCGTCACCGACTGCCAGCGCCTGAGGCCGGTGCGGCCCGGCGTGAAGTCGATCCATGTCGCCCAGCACCGGCTGCGCGAGAAGGAATTCTTCAGGAAGCTCGGCATCGGCACCGCCGACTATCAGCCGATCGCGAGCGCGGCCGACATCGCAGCGGCCACGTCCCTGCCGGGCATCCTGAAGACCTGCACCGAGGGTTATGACGGCAAGGGCCAGATTCGCGTCGCCGACCGCGCGGCCCTCGCCGCGGCCTGGCAGAAGCTCGGCAGGCGCGACTGCATCCTGGAAACGCTGGTCGACTTCCTGTGCGAGATCTCGGTGATCGTCGCGCGCGGCCTCGATGGCGCCACTCGCTACTTCCCGATCGGCCTCAATCACCATCGCGACGGCATCCTACGCACCACGACCGTTCCGTCCGGCCTGCCGGCCGGAACGCTCTCCACGGCCGAACGCTTCGGCACGGAACTGGCGCGCGGCCTCGACCTGGTGGGGCTGGTGGCGCTCGAGATGTTCGTCACCCGCGACGGCCGCGTGCTCGCCAACGAGATGGCACCACGGCCGCACAATTCGGGTCATTGGACGATCGACGCCTGCGCGACCAGCCAGTTCGAGCAGCTCGTGCGCGCCATCTGCGGCCTGCCGCTGGGCCCGGTCGAGGTGCTGGCGCCGTCGCGCATGGAAAACCTGATCGGCGAGGAAGCCAACGACTGGCCACGCTATCTGGCCGACCCGACGGCGCGGCTGCATCTCTATGGCAAGACCTCGCCCCGGCCCGGCCGCAAGATGGGTCACGTCACCTTCTTGAAACCGTCCTAGTCGTCCCGCCGGTCCACGACTTCACCTGGGATTTCAGCTTCTCGATCTTCATCACATCGTCGATGCGGCGGTCGAGGAAGCCCCAGGTCGCCTCGCTGCCGGGCGAGCGGTCAGCCAGCCAGTAGAGCAAGGTCGAGGAGTAGACGCCCGCCAAGGTCGCCCGCTTGGTGTAAAAGTTGAAATCCGTGCTGGTATCGCCGGCGGCGTACCACATGGCGTCGACGGTCTTGTAGAGCAGTTTCAGCGCCAACCCGGCATTGAACGGCAGCGACAGCAGCGCCAGCGCGCGCCGCACCGCCTCGCGCGGGCCGGCATGGCGTTCCAGCCGGATGCGCACGGCGCTCTTGATGCGCTCGCGCATCTTGAGGCCGGCCACGCCTTCCTTCTCCATGTCTTCGACCGTGCGCAGATCGGCGCGCTCGCTGATATGGGTCAGAACCTGGACCGGCCCGCCGGGAAACAGCCGGTCGGCCTCGCCGGCCGGCAACGCGAGCTGGCGCGCGGCAGCCGCCAGGGCGCCCCGGGTCCAGCCTTCGAACACGGCCTCGGCGGCCAGGGCGTCGGCCAGGCGGTCGCGCAGCGGCGCGTCGGGGTCGGCCGCCTGTGGCATTCCTGGGGTGTTTTCGACGCTCATGAGGGCAAATATAGGCGTCCCGCCAGGGCTTCCCACCCCTTTCCAACGGTTCGGCCCTGTGATACCTACGCCGCCTCTCAATTGCCCCCGGACTGTTTCCGGGGCGCCCTCTCATGCATGGAAGGAAGCGATCGAAGTGCAGGTTCTCGTTCGTGAAAACAACGTCGATCAGGCGCTGCGCGTCCTGAAGAAGAAGATGCAGCGCGAAGGGATCTTCCGCGAAATGAAGCTCCGCCGTAACTACGAGAAGCCCTCCGAGCGCCGTGCCCGCGAGCGTGCCGAGGCCATCCGGCGGACCCGCAAGCTGATGCGCAAGCGCATGGAGCGCGAGGGCTACTAGCCCTCACCCTCCCGACCGAACGACCCCCGGCTTGTCCGGGGGTTTTTGTTTTCAGCTCTATCGCTGCGGCATCCGCTCGAAGGTCGGCAGCCCATCGGGGATCTGGTGAAACGGCTGCTTGTCGATGGTGAAGATCGCCATCTGCGGGGCGCCGAACTGCTTGGGATCGTCGAGCGAGCCGACCTTCACGACAACGACCGGACGCTGCGGCCGAGTCACCAGGTGGGTGCCGCAGTCGGGACAGAACTCCCGCGTCACCGGACGCTCGAGATCGCTGCGCGTGAACGGCTTGGCCGCGCCCTTGGTGTACTTGAAGCCGTCCTGCGGCATGACGATGAACATGTTGGGCGCGCCGCCGGTGATGTACTGGCACTCGCGGCAATGGCACTGCGCCTTCAGCATCGGCTCGCCTTCGGCTTGGTAACGCACCTTGCCGCAATAGCATCCACCTTCGAGCTTCATGGCATCCTCCCGCAACGATGATCGCGGCCGAGAATACAGCTTTTCCCGTGGCTGCGATGGCCCTTTGTTGCGAGACTGCAGCATGGTCACAAGATCCAAACCTGACTACACCATCGTCCGCGGCGGCAAGCTTTTGGACATCGCCAAGCGCAAGGCATCGCCCGCCGACATCCTGATCAAGGGCGACACCATCGCCGAGATCGGCCGTCCCGGCCTTGCCGCGCCGGCGGGCGCCACGGTGATCGACGCCAGGAACCGGCTGATGCATCCCGGCCTGATCAACGCCCACACGCACGGGCCCGGCAATCTCGGCAAGGGCATGGGCGATCTCTGGTCGCTCGAGTTGCTGCTGACGGCCAGCCCATGGATCAACGGCGGCCGCACGCTCGAGGACAAATATCTCGCGAGCCTGATCGGCGCGGCTGAGATGGCGATGAAGGGCTGCACCGCCGCCTACGACCTTGCCGCGGAGTTCCCCTTGCCCTCGGTCGACGGCCTGTCGGCGATGGCCAAGGCCTACGAGGAGGTCGGCATGCGCGCCGTGCTGGCGCCGATGGTGGCCGACATCAGCTTCTTCGAAGCCATTCCCGGTCTGATGGATCGCCTCTCGCCGTCGCTGCAGAAGGAGGTCGAGAGCTTCCGCTATGCGCCGTGGAAGACCATCACCACGCAGATGAAGAAGGCGTTGCAGAAATGGCCGTTCGAAACGGTCATGCTGGCCGTGGCGCCCACCATCCCGCATCACTGCAGCGACGATTTCCTGGTCGCCTGCCGCAACCTCGCGCGCGAATACGATGTCGGCGTCCACAGCCACGTGGCCGAGTCGAAGGTCCAGGTCGTGGCGGGCTACGGCCGCTACGGCACGTCGCTCGCCGCCCACATGGACGAGCTCGGCCTTGTGAACGAGCGCTTCACCGTGGCGCACGGCGTGTGGCTCGACGACGAGGACATGAAGCGGCTGGGCGACCGCGGCGCCTCGGTGGCGCACAATCCCGGCTCCAACATGCGGCTGGGCAACGGGCTGGCCGACGTGCGCGGCATGCTCAGCCGCAGGGTCAATGTCGGCGTCGGCACCGACGGTGCGAACTGCTCGGACAACCAAAACATGTACGAGGCGATGCGGCTCGCGTCGTTCAGCTCAAAGGTCCAGGGGCCGGACGTGCAGAACTGGCTCACCACCGAGGAGACGCTGCGCGCGGCCACCGAAGGCAGCGCCCGCGCGCTCGGCCTGGAAAAGCAGATTGGCCGGATCGCGCCCGGCTACAAGGCCGACATCGTCTTCCTCGACCTGCACCACATCAACTGGATCCCGACCAACGATCCGGTGAACGCGCTGGTCCACACCGAGGACGGCACGTCCGTCCATTCCGTCATGGTCGGCGGCCGCATGATCGTGCAGGACCACAAGCTCCTGACCGTCGATCTCGTGGCGCTGGCCGCCAAGGCCGAGAAATCACGCGCCCGACGCGAGAAGATGACCGCGCCGGCGAAGAAGCTCTACGGGCGGCTGGAGAAGGTCGTCGGGACGTTCTGTCCCGGTCTCGCCAGGGAGCCGCTGCACATCCATCGCTACGGCGCCAGCCAGCACTCTCACTAATAGCGACGATTCTTCTCGCCGTGGCGGCACCTTGTTGCAACAGTGCGGCATGGCAAGCAAATCCAAGCGTCTCTTCACCATCGTCCGCGGTGGCAAGCTTTTGGACATCGCCAAGCGCAAGGCGGTGCCCGTCGACATCCTGATCAAGGGAGACACCATCGCCGAAGTCGGCCGGCCGGGGCTCGCCGCCCCCGCCGGCGCCACCTTAATCGATGCCAAGCACCGACTGATGCATGCCGGCCTGATCAATGCGCACACCCACAGCCCGGGCAATCTGGCCAAAGGCCTGCATGATCGCTGGTCGCTCGAACTGCTGCTGACCGCCTCCCAGTGGGCCCACATCGATTACAGCCTCGAGGACAAGTATCTCAGCGCCCAGATCGGCGCGGCCGAGATGGTGATGAAGGGCTGCACCGCGGCCTACGACCTTGCCGCCGAATTTCCCCTGCCTTCGGTCGAAGGCCTGTCCGCGATGGCGCAAGCCTATGAGGATGTCGGCATGCGCTGCATGCTGGCGCCGTTGGTGGCCGACATCTCGTTCTTCGAGGCCATCCCCGGCCTGATGGAGCGCCTGCCACCCCGGCTGCGGACGGAGGTCGAGAGCTTCAAGCAGGCGCCCTGGAAGGTCACCACGAAGCAAATGCGTCGGGCGCTGCAGAAATGGCCGTTCGAGATGGTGCAGCTCGCCCTGGCGCCGACCATTCCGTTCCATTGCAGCGACGATTTCCTGATCGCCTGCCGCGACCTCGCCAAGGAATATGACGTCGGCATCCAGAGCCATGTCTCGGAGTCGAAGGTCGAGGCAGTGGCGGGTTATCAGATCTACGGCACATCGCTCGCCGC
>JABCYT010000355.1 GCA_013290035.1 Alphaproteobacteria bacterium | reverse complement strand
GTTCACTGCCACCCTTGCGACCGAGACCAACACTTTCTCGCCCCTGCCAACCAGCCTCGAGAGCTACCGCGAGTCGGTGTTCTTCGGCGCCGGCGAGCACCCGGCCGATGCGCCGCGCATGTGCACGGCGCCGTTGTTCGTCGGCCGGGCGCGCGCCGCGAAGGAAGGTTTCGAGCTGATCGAGGGCAGCTGCTTTGCCGCCAGCCCGGCCGGCACCACCAACCGCGCCGACTACGAGACCATGCGCGACGAGATTCTAGGCCAGCTCGAGGCGGCGATGCCGGTCGACGGGCTGTTGCTCGGCCTGCACGGCGCCATGGTGGCGTACGGCTACGACGACGTCGAAGGCGACATCATCGAACGCGCGCGGGCCATCGTCGGGCCCAACTGCGTGATCGGCGTCGAGCTCGATCCGCATTGCCATCTCACCCTGAAGCGCGTCTCGGCGGCCGACATCATCGTGCTCTACAAGGAATTCCCGCACACCGACGTGGTCGAGCGCGCCGAAGACGTGCTCGATCTCGTGCTCGCCACGCTGCGCGGCAAGGTGAAGCCGGTTATGTCGGTCTATGACTGCCGGCAGATCCAGAGCTATCCGACGACGATCCAGCCGATGCGCGGCCTGGTCGACCGCATCAAGTCGCTGGAGGGCAGGGACGGCATTCTCTCCGTCTCCATCGCGCATTGCTTTCCCTATGGCGACGTGATCGAGATCGGCACGCGCGTGCTGGTGATCGCCGACGGCGACAAGAAGAAGGCCGATGCGCTGGCGACCAAGCTCGGCGAGGAGCTGGTGTCGCTACGCGGCAAGACCCAGCCGCCGTCGTTCGACGTCGCGGCGGGCGTGGGCGAGGGCGTGGCCTTCAACGACCTGCCGGTGGTGATCGCCGATCCCGCCGACAATGCCGGCGGCGGCGCGCCGTCGGACAATACCGACATCGTGCGCCACCTGATCGACAGCAAGGTCGAGAATGCCTGCCTGGGCCCGATCTGGGATCCCATCGCCGTGCGCATCTGCCTCGACGCCGGCCTCGGCGCCAGGATCGGGCTGCGCTTCGGCGGCAAGATCGCGCGGAGCTCCGGCCAGCCGGTCGACGCCGAGGTCGAGATCATCGGCCTGAAGCGCGACGCCTGGCAGAGCTTCGGCCCGACCCAGGTGCCGGTGGGCGATTGCGCCGCCGTGCGCGTGGGCGGCGTCGACGTGGTGCTGATCAGCAAGCGCACGCAGGCGACCGGCCTTGAGCTCTTCACCAATCTCGGCATCGATCCCGCGCAGAAGAAGATCGTCGTGGTGAAGTCGACCAACCACTTCATGGCGGCCTACGGGCCGATCGCCAAGAAGGTGATCTATGTCGAATCGAGCGGCCCGCTGCGCCGCGACCATCGCAAGGTGCCCTACACGAAAGTGCAGCGCCCGATCTGGCCGCTCGACGAGAACGCCAAGCCGATGGGTTTGATTTTTTAGCTCGCTGGACAAGCGCGCCGCTTTGCATAGTTTGTGCATGGGGAGTTTATGGGTTTTAGGGGAAACATGATGCTCCGACTGTTGGCCGGACTCGTCGCGCTCATTCTGCCGTTGTCGGCTATGGCGCAGGACAAGGTGCTGCGCGCCGTGATGCACGCCGATGTGCGCGTGATCGATCCGATCTGGACCACGCAGACCATCGCCAACATCCACGGCGCGCTGGTCTATGACACGCTGTTCGGCAACGACGCCGAGCAGAAGCCGCAGCCGCAGATGGTCGGCAAGTACGAGATCAGCCCCGATCGGCTGACCTACACCTTCACCTTGCGCGACGGGCTTAAATTCCACGACGGTTCGCCGGTGACGACAAGGGACGTCATCGCGTCGCTGAAGCGCTGGGGCGCCAAGGACGGCGTCGGCCAGCGCCTGCTGGGCTACGTCGTCAAGATGGATGCGGTTGACGACAAGACCTTCACCATGGTGCTGCGCGAGCCCTACGGCATGGTGCTCGAATCGCTCGGCAAGAGCGGCAGCTCGATCGCCGCCATCATGCGCGAGAAGGACGCGCTCACCGACCCGCAGCAGCAGGTCAAGGAATCGGTCGGCTCCGGTCCCTTCGTCTTCGCCAAGGACCAATGGGTGCCGGGCAGCAAGGCGGTCTATCTTAAGAACAAGGACTACGTGCCGCGCCCGGGCAACGAGCCGCCGTCGGGCTTCGCCGGAGCCAAGATCCCGGGGGTCGATCGCATCGAGCTGCTGTGGATCTCCGATCCGCAGACCGCCATGTCGGCGCTGGTCAACGGCGAGATCGATTTCTACGAGAATCCCAACATCGATTTCCTGCCGCTGCTCGCCAAGGCCAAGGGCGTGAAGCTGATGAAGACCGGCCAGATGGACAGCACGCAGGGCATGATCCGGCTCAACCATCTGCATCCGCCGTTCGACAACGTGAAGGCGCGCCAGGCAATGTACTACCTGATCAACCAGGAGGACTTCCTGCGCGCCATCATCGGCGATCCGAAATACTACCACGTGTGCCTCGGCCTGCTGACCTGCGGCGGGCCGTACGAGAACGACGGCGGTACCGCCTTCATGAAGGAATACAATCCGAAGAAGGCGCTGCAGCTCCTCAAGGAGGCCGGCTACAAGGGCGAGCCGATCACCGTCCTCGCCGCCACCGACCACGCCACCATCACGCCGGCCACCCAGGTGCTCATCCAGGCGATGCGCGAAGCCGGCATCAATGTCGACGTGCAGTCGATGGATTGGGGTTCGGTGGTGTCGCGGCGCGCCAAGAAGGAGCCGCCGGCGCAGGGCGGCTGGAACATCTTCGTCACCACCTCGGGCGGCGTCGGTTCGGCCAACCCGGTGCTTCATACCTGGATCGGTGCGGCGTGCGACAAGGGCCTGTTCGGTTGGCCGTGCGATCCCAAGATCGAGGAGCTGCGCAACGCCTTCGGCATGGCGTCGAACGAGGACGAGCGCAAGAGGATCGCCAAGGAGCTGCAGACCCGGGCGATGGAGGACGTCGTGTTCCTGCCCTTCGGCCAGTGGGACCAGCCGCTCGCCTACCGCGCCGACAAGATCGACGGCATCGTGCCCAACACCGGCCTCGCAGTGCTGTGGGGCATTACCAAGAAGTGACCACCCAACCGTCATCCCGACCGAAGCCGAGCGCAGCGAGGCGTAGTGGAGGGACCTGCTCAGTATCCCGACGAAAGCAGACCCTTCGACTCCGCTTCGCTCCGCTCAGGGCGACGGCTTCACCGTCGTGACCGCCTACATCGTGCGCCGCCTGTTCGCCGTCCTGCCGGTGATGGCGGTGGTGGCGCTGTTCGTGTTCTTCCTGCTGCGCTTCGCGCCGGGCGATCCGGCGGCGATCATCGCCGGCGACGATGCGACGGCCGAAACGATCGCCGCCGTGCGTGCCAAGCTCGGGCTCGACCGGCCGGTGGTCGAGCAGTTCGCCGTCTGGCTGTGGGGCCTGCTGCACGGCGACATGGGCGTGTCGATCTTCTCCAACTTGGCCGTCACGCGGGTGATCGCCCAGCGCCTGGAGCCGACCCTGGCGCTGACGCTCAGCACCTTGATCGTAGCGGTGGGTCTCGCCGTGCCGATCGGCGTCGTCGCCGCCTGGAAGGCGCGCAAGCTGGTCGATCGCCTGGTCATGGGTTTCGCCGTGCTGGGCTTCGCCATGCCGGTGTTCGTGCTGGCCTACATCCTGATCTATTTCTTCGCGGTCCAGTGGCAGCTCCTGCCGGTGCAGGGTTACCAGCCGATCGGCGAGGGCTTCTGGCCCTTCGTGCAGAGCCTGATCCTGCCCTCGGTGGCGCTGGGCGTCACCTACATGGCGCTGATCGCCCGCATCACCCGCGCCTCGATGCTGGAAGTGCTGCAGCAGGACTATATCCGCACCGCCAACGCCAAGGGTCTGGCGACCGACCGCGTGCTGCTGCTGCATGCGCTGAAGAACGCCGCCGTGCCCATCGTCACGGTGATCGGCATCGGCATCGCGCTGCTGATCTCGGGCGTCGTCATCACCGAAACCGTGTTCAATATTCCGGGCCTCGGCCGCCTCACCGTCGATGCCGTGCTGAAGCGCGACTATCCCATCGTGCAGGGCCTGATCCTGGTGTTCGCTGCGGCCAAGGTGATGGTCAACCTGATCATCGACATTTCCTACGCCTTCCTCGATCCGCGCATCCGCTACTGACATGGCCATCCTCGTCGACGATCTCGCCCCGCCGCGCCGCTTCTCGCTGGTCACCGCCATTCGGCGCAATCCGACGATCGCTTTCGGCGGCCTGCTGCTCGCGGCTCTGATCGTCATGGCGATCCTGGCGCCGGTCATCGCCACCAACGATCCGTTCAAGATCGCGCCGGTCAACCGGCTGCGGCCGCCGTCGGAGCGCTGGTGGTTCGGCACCGACCAGTTCGGCCGCGACGTCTTCTCTCGCACCGTCTATGGCGCGCGCGTGTCGCTGATCGTGGGCCTTTCGGTCGCCGCCTTCTCGTGCCTGCTCGGGCTCGCCCTGGGCCTCGCCTGCGGCTACTTCCGGCGGATCGACGGGCTCGTCATGCGGGTCATGGACGGTCTGATGGCGATCCCCTCGATCCTGCTCGCCATCGCGCTGATCACCCTGACGCGGCCCGGCCTCGGCATCGTGATCGTGGCCATCGTCATTCCCGAGGTGCCGCGGGTGGTGCGCGTGGTGCGCGCGGTCGTGCTCTCCATCCGCTCCCAGCCCTACATCGAAAGCGCCATCGCCGGCGGCACCAGGAACGCGAAGCTTCTCATACGCCACGTGCTGCCCAACACGCTGGCGCCGCTGATCGTGCAATCGACCTATGTCTGCGCCTCGGCGATGCTGATCGAGGCGGGCTTGAGCTTCCTGGGCGCCG
>JABCYT010000354.1 GCA_013290035.1 Alphaproteobacteria bacterium | reverse complement strand
GGCGGCGTCGTCCGCTGCCGAGGCCGCGTCGTTCGACGGCACCTGGTCGGTCCTGCAGGTCTGCGATTCAACCCAGGAAGGCGCGCGAGGCTACACCTGGCGCTATGACGCCGCGGTGAAGGACGGTCACCTGGTCGGTCACTACCGCAACAAGGGACAAAGTCCGTCGCTGACGCTGGAGGGGCAGATCAACCCCGACGGCACGGCCACGCTGGTCGGGGAAGGAATTTCGGCGGACTCCGACCACAATATCAAGTTCGCGCCGCCGATGAGCCCCATCTCGTTTCGCGTGGCCGCCAAGTTTGAAGCGACCGCGGGCACCGGCAACCGGCTGGGCGCGCGTAGCTGCAAGTTCACCTTCAGCAAGCATTGACGCCGCGCCAAAGGGTTAACCCTCCTGGCTGACGGCCCTCCCACCCAATAGTTACGGCCTTCCCTCCGACCAAGGTCCACCTTGCAGGCGTCAGGAAGGCCAGGACCGGGCGCCACGATGGGGGCCGGTCAAAAAAGACCGGGAGGACTTCGGTGATCGATGTTGCTGAAGGGGTAAGGACGGTCATCGCGTTGCACCTCGGTGCCGTGGAGACGGGAATGACCGAAGACGCCAAGCTCACCGAGCTTGGGGCTGACAGCATCGACCTCTACGAGGTCGTCATGTCGCTCGAGGAGAAATTCGACATCAGTATCAACGACCGGGACGTGCAACGTCTCGTCACGGTCGGCGACACGATTGCGTTCATCAAAGGCAAGGTCGGCTGATCGAGAGAAGCGATCCATTCGCCCGAGGGGAACATCCATGAACGTTCTGGGAGAATCGCATGCGGTGGCGCCCCAACCGGCGGCCCCGGACGATCGGCTGGCCTGTGAATTCTGCGGCCAAGGCAAGCTTGACCTGATCGATGAGCGGCCGGATCCGATTTTCGGAGTGCTGGGTATGACCTGCCAGACGTTGAAGTGCGACTTTCTCGAGTGTGGCAAGCTCACATTCGCCTGACACCGCCGGCTCACAACGCGTGTGGAGGTTGCGTGATCCGGAAGGCACCATGTCCCGCCCTGCACAATTCAGCTCACTGAACAAGAAGGCCTTCCTCGCTGCACTCGACCGCATAGCGGCGGCCAACCGCGAGCCTTCGCCGGAGGAAGCGGGGTGTCTTTTTAGTGCACTGGGGGCGATGGCAAGCGGCAACGAGCGTTCGGCCGCGCAATGGATTGCCCGGTGCCAGCATGCTGATTTGCGGCAGCAGCACTCTTGGAGGGCGCCAGCACGCCTTACCGTCGATGGGCTTCGCGACGCACTTGTCGAACTGACGCGGATCGGGAACATCAATGGACGTGCCGCCGGAATGCAATGATGCGGCCGCTACGCTGTCGCCCCGTGATGATCGACCGAGTTGCTCATGGTGCGGTCGAGGCAAACTCGTCCCTCGGCGAGCGACTTGCGCTCCTCCAGTCGAAGCCGCGGGTCGCGGTGTGGAAGGCGCCTCCGGCGGGCACAGCCGGCCGTCGATCGTGAACGCGCGCTTCAGGATGAACCAGTGCGTCCAACGGGTAACGTGCCTGACACAGTGAGGCGTTATCATTCCGTAACGTGTCTGCATCGATGTCCCGAGCTTGAGCCTTCGGCTCCCATGAATGGCCGTCCTGTCGGATAATTCCAGGTCGTTCCGCGCCGTCGTCGGGCGCCATGGCTCGTCGCTGGCGTGCGGCCTGTTCGTCCTGTCGGTCGTGCTCGGCGCCGCTCTCGATCGAAGCCTGCCGCTCGCGGTCTATCTGCTGAGCTTCTGGCACTACTATCTCTATTGGCTCGCCTTCGCCTTCGGCGGAATGGCGTTCGACGTGTTCAAGCGCGATGCCGTCGCCATGAAGACCGTCTCGGTCGCCGCCCTGGCCGTGGTCTATCTCGCCACCCCGCTCGACCTCGCCTCCCTGGTCGTCATCGCCGGCGGCATCCTGCTGAACGTCCGGGCGGCGGCGGCGCTCGGGATCGACCGGACCTATTACGGCGCCGAGGTGGCCGGCCTGCCGCCGCGGAGAATTACCGCCTTTCCCTATTCGCTGACCAACCATCCGATGATCCTGGGAAACGTCGCGGCCTTTGGCGGCACCCTGATCAACCCGGCGTTCCGGCAGCACTGGTGGCCACTGGCCGGCCTGCATGTCGCCCTGAACATCGGGCTGCTCGCCATGGAGCTGGCCGGCCCGCGGCGCCGCCGCGCCGTGCGGCTGGGCGGCGGCCTCGCCTTCGCCGGGGTCCTGTGCGGCGCGGCCTTCGCCGCCCTGGGATCCGGAACGGAAGCGACGCTGCCAATCGCGTCAATGGCCGCGGCGGCCGTCGCCTGCGCCTGGACGCTCTATCGCTGCTATGCGTCACCCGCCTCGCCGCCGGCGTTCCAGGCCGGCGAAGGCCTGCACCAAACCGCAAGGAGAATCCCGTGAGCAGCACACTGAAATGGGCCGGCGGACGCACGGAGTCCGGAGCGAGGGTCCGTGTTTCACGGCACTTTCCCGCGACGGTCGGCCGGTTCGACGAGCGCGCCGAGCGGGCCGTGATCGACGGGCTGACCCGATGGGTCGAGGAGCGCTATCGCGAGGACCTGGCCAAGCGGCCGTCCATGCATGTCTATATCCGCACCCTGCCCGAGCCCGTGATCGAACAGGTCGACCGCCTGCGCGACAGCCCGCGCATTCGCTCCCTGATCGGGGCCCAGGTCCCGGCGGGCAGCGTCGTGGCGCCGATGAAGCACACCGACGAGCTCTACGTGTCGCACTACAACAAGGACCAGGGCGGCGATCAGGGCCTGTTCGACCGGCATTACGACGGCAATCTGCGCTTCCTGTCGTCCAGCGTGGTGGTGCGCGCCCTGATCTACCTGCAGTCCGACGCGACCTACAAGGTCGTGTTCGACGACAGCCGGCTCGAGAAGGCGTTCGCGACCTACGATTTCGGGCTGATGGACTTTCACCGCGAGCTGCATTGGGTCGAGGGGCAATACAACCCGGCCGACCGCCAGCGCATCCTTCTCAAGTGCAACTACCTGGTCACGCGCCGCGGCGCCGCCCTGCTGGGGCGGGCGGCCCTCGCCGCCAACACCGGGGTGTTCTACGTCGTGAAGTCGGCGATGGAATACTCCAAGAGTCCCCGCACGCCGCCCCAGGTCGTGGTCGGACTCCTGTGCAATCTCTTCCGCCTGCTGAACAACATCCACCCCTTGATTCCGCTGGCGTTGATCGCCGCCGTCGCCGCCGCGCTCGGCTGGGCGATCGCACGCCTGCTGGCCTGATTGGCTGGACGCTCATCTTTGCTCGGGGCGCACCCGTCTCTTTACCGTAACGGCAACGCGGTACGTTGGTAACTGGTGTGCAACGAACGACGCGGCCCCCTACGCCAACCGGCCTCGCCTCCCCCTCCAAAAACAAGGAAAGCATCCATGAGCGGTTTCTTGAACGAACTGAAAGTGCAGCGTTGGGACGATCATCGCTACTATCATCACAGCAGGGTCAACCAGGCGCTTCACTTCGCGAGCGCGACCAGCTTCCTCTGCGCCTATGTGGTGGCGTTCTCGGATCCGGCGATGGCCGCGCTGATCGGCTGGCTGATCGCCATGACCAGCCGCCAGGTCGGCCACCTCATCTTCGAGCCGCGCGGCTACGACCAGGTCAACCAGGCGACCGACGACTACAAGGAGGAGATCAAGGTCGGCTACAACATCAAGCGCAAGCTCGTGCTGCTGGCCGTGTGGGCCGCCTCGCCTCTCCTGCTGGTGCTCGATCCGACCTTGCTCGGGGTCTTCGTCCCCCATGCCAACACGGCCGAGCTGGTCAGGCATGTCGGCCAACTCTGGCTGGTGGTGGGGCTGGGCGGGATCGCCTTCCGCGCGGTCCAGCTGTTCGTCCTGAAGGATTTCCGGACCGGACTGGTGTGGGCCACCAAGATCGCCACCGATCCCTTCCACGACATCAAGCTCTACCACCGCGCGCCGCTCCATCTCCTGGCGGGCAAGCGGGCCGCCGGCGCGGTCTCCCACCCGCTCCCCGAAGCCCTGTGCGAGGAAATCGTCGAGGAACTTCCCGTCGAGGCCTCAAAGGCGGGCGTCTAGAGGGCGGCTGCCGACGAGGTCGGGTCGACGCCGGCCGGGCAAACGCGGGGCGATGGCCGCGCCCAGCATCTCGCGCAGGATACGGCGCTTGATGGCCCGGTCGCTGCCGAGCGCGCCGGTCTCCCACCAGCCGTCGCGGCGCATGGCCTCGGCGGCGGCCAGAAAGCGCTCGGCGACGGCCTCGAAGTCGGCATCGCTGAAATTCAGGCTGAAGACCAGCCGGCCGGTGCCGACCCAGCTCAAGGCCAGGCCGTGGGCCTTGAGGTAATATTGCAGCATCCAGTTGTAGCGCGACGATCGGGTGTGGCAGACGGTCCAGATCGACGACAGGTGCGCGACCTGCAGGGGCAGGCCGCGCTCGGCCAACCGTCGATTGAGCGAGGCCGCCCGCCTCGCCCAGGTAGCATCGAGATCGCGATAGAGGTCCCGCATCTGCTGCCCCTCGAGATGGAGCAGGAATTCGTTCATCGCCGCCATGACGTAGGGATGGGAGTTGAAGGTCCCGCGCGCGAAGCAGATGTCGGCGGGGTGGTCCTCGCGAAAGCGCTTCATGAAGCGGTGGGGACCGCACACGACGCCGACGGGAAGGCCGCCGCCCACCGTCTTGCCGTAGGTCACGATATCGGCCGCGACGCCGAAATATTCCTGGGCGCCGCCGGGCGCCAGGCGGAAGCCGACGAAGACCTCGTCGAAGATCAGCACGATGCCGCGCTCGCTGCAGATCGCGCGCAGCTCCTTCAGCCAGGCCGCGTAGGCCGCGCGATCGACGCTGGCATCGGGCCGGC